>CALJTN010000243.1 GCA_937976175.1 uncultured Clostridiaceae bacterium
ATGGAGAGAAGAGGTAAGGATATTTTTCCAACCTCAAAAGGAATACAGCTAATAGATTTAGTTCCACAAGAATTAAAATCGCCGGAGCTTACTGCTAAGTGGGAAAAACAGCTTCAACTTATAAGCAAAGGGAAAGCAAATTCTATGAATTTTGTAAAGGATATGAGAGAGTACGCTTCTAAACTTGTGAAGAATGTAGTAGGTTCTTCGGAAGTATACAGGCATGACAATGCAACAAGAGTTAAATGCCCTGAGTGTAGTAAGTATCTTCTTGAGGTTAACGGCAAAAAGGGAAAAATGCTCGTGTGTCCAGATAGAGACTGCGGATATCGTAAGGGTGTTTCACAGGTTTCAAATGCACGTTGTCCTACTTGTCACAAGAAAATGGAGATAAGGGGAGATGGGGATAATAAAATTTTCGCTTGTGGTTGTGGCTATAGAGAAAAACTTTCAGCC
Source organism: uncultured Clostridiaceae bacterium (assembly GCA_937976175.1). Lineage (GTDB taxonomy): Bacteria > Bacillota > Clostridia > Clostridiales > Clostridiaceae > Clostridium_AD. The sequence continues at coordinate 457 of CALJTN010000243.1, forward strand.
TTCACTAAGAGACGTGAAGCAGAAAAAGGTGCTTTAGATAAAAAGGATGTTAGTAGATTTTTAAATCAACAGAATAAGAATGATGAACCAATAAATTCTGCTATGGCTGAGGCTTTTGCGAGGCTTAATTTAAAACAGTAAAAAATAACACGGTGTATAAGTATTTTTGCTTATACATTGTGTTTTTTCATTCTTTAAAGAAAGCATCTTTATGAGTTTAGTTAAGTGTAACAATATGTACATATGGAATTTAAAGCTAGATGACCCATAAATTAAAAAAATAAAAACCTCACTTAAATGAAAGAATATATTTATAAAGTAAATTATTTTATTTTATATATTTAAATTAGAAAGGTGAGGAATGTAAAATGAAAAAGGTTTTAAAAGCATTAGTATTAACAGTAGGAATTTTATTAGCAACAAGTTTAGGTTCAGTAGTATATGCGGAGGAGTATAATACCTTCAATTATACAATTCAGCCAGGGGATAGCTTGTGGAAGATATGTGTTAAATATGAGGTTGGAGTTTCAGAGGTTTTAGCAGCTAACCCTCAAATATCAAATCCTAGCATAATATATCCAAATCAAGTAATAAAAGTTCCAAACTTAGCGGAAATTAAGCGGTTAGCAAAGGAAGTAGTAATATTAGTTAATCAGGAAAGAGCAAAGCTAGGATTGGCGCCTTTAACAGATAATTGGCAACTTGCAAGGGTATCTAGATATAAGTCAGAAGATATGAGAGATAAAAATTATTTTTCTCATACATCTCCTACCTATGGGTCCCCTTTTGACATGCTGAAAAATTTTGGTATAAAATATATGGCAGCTGGTGAAAATATTGCAATGGGTCAACAAACTGCAGCCTTAGTAATGAAATCATGGATGAATTCGCCAGGACATAAAAGTAACATTTTAAGTAAAAACTTTACTGAAATAGGAGTTGGAATAGCAAAAAGTAAAAGTGGATCTGTTTATTGGACTCAAATGTTTATAAAAAGATAAATGATTAAAGATTAATCTGTGTTTCTAATATTGTTGCATCAAAGATGATGGCTAACAATATTAGAAACACAGTTTTTTATTTAAAGTGAGTTGTAATATAGATTATATATAACCAAATTTGGCATTAAGTTTATATATCATTTTATAAATTTTATGTTACACTAAAAATATAATATGAGTATGGAGAGTGGGGATACAATGAGAACAATGAGAAAGATGGAAAGACAAATGAATGAGATGGAAGCACTTGAACTTTTAAAGGACGGAGAATATGGAGTACTTTCTACCTGCGGTGAGGACAATCAACCTTATGGAATACCACTGAGTTATGTAGTTATAGGCAAGGACATATACTTTCACTGTGCAGGTGTTGGTACTAAACTAGATAATATCAGTATAAATGATAAGGTAAGTTTCACGGTAATTGGTAAGACCAAGGTTTTACCAGATCAATTTAGCACAGAGTATGAAAGCGTCATAGCTTTTGGGCGTGCGGCAAAATTAAAGGACGAGGACAAATATGAACCATTAATGGAGTTTGTAAAAAAATACAGCCCAGAATTTTTAGAAGCTGGACAGGCATATATAGATAGAGCCAAAGAAATAACTACATTAATTAAAATAGAGATATATAGTTTTAGTGGAAAGCATAGAGTATAATGAAGACCATTATATATGCAAGTAAAGATTAGTTAAAGTAATTGATGATGGAGGTTATTTGAGGATTTAAAGAATTGCAATAGCTTAAGGAGAGTGATGGAATGAAGTTTTTAAGAAACATAGAAAATGGGCATATAAATATTAAAAAAATGGGAATTATTAAAGCTCTTCTAGTAATGATTTTATCTGTGTTCCTAGAGGTGTTAGGGCAAGTGCCTATAGAGATTTTAAATTTATTTTCTGATAGATTTGGAACAGCTGCACCTTATGTAACTTTTGCTTTAGGGGTATTAGTTAAATATTATGTTATTATTATTTTACTTAAGTGGTTTAGTGATAAAGAAGATGATCGAAAGCCTAAACAACACTTGAATGGAAGAAGTTTTGCTTATGCAGCACTTATAATTATAGCCTTCCGTGTGATGTTTGATAACAGTTTAACCTTGTGGATTATTGATATACCCGTACCTGACTTCATAAATGAAGCCTTCGAAAAATTGTTTGCTTCACCAATTATATTAATACTTAGTGTTACTGTTATAGCACCTATATATGAAGAGATTCTTTTTAGAGGAATATTATTAAAAGGAATGGCTAAAAAAATAAATCCAACTATAGCCCTTGTGGCATCTGCATTACTCTTTGCCATAATGCACATGAATATCCCTCAAGGAATAAATGCATTTTTGCTGGGCCTTGTTATAGGATTTATATATTTAAGAACAGGATCAATCTATTTAAGTATATTTGCACATTTTATAAATAACCTGCTAGCTATTTCACTTTCTTCATTGTTTACATTAATTGAGGGAAAGTATGCTATAGAAATGCATGGAATGTTTTTCATTGTTGGAATTATACTTTTATTTATAGCTAGTAAAGAATATAAGAAAAGTAAAATTGAAAATGTACCGGACATATACAAACAATTTACAGAAATGTAAATACGTAAAAAACCTCTAATGGCTTAGAGGTTTTTTGCATATTCATGAACAAAAAGTATAGTACATCTATCTCAATTCATTCATCATTTGAATAGCTTCATTTTTTAATTGTTGTACTTCATTATCTTCTGCATCCTTTGTAGAATACCATCCCTTTTGTTTCATAGCATCAAATAATTTATATTGAATATTTTGATCATTTTTAAAATTTTCAATTAGTGTATTTCTTAAATTTTCACAAGAGGATTCAGTTATTCCTGTACTGTAAGCAGAAATAGCTTGTTTCTCTGTAGCGAGTAAATCCTGCATCAAATCTTTTTCTGACATGCTTGTATTCATAAAGTATCCCTCCATTTATATATTATTGATGAGAGTCCAGGTAAGCTTTTAATGTATTGAAGTTTTGTTTATGTGTTTGGCTAGCTTCATTACAAATATTCTTTAAATTTTGATCGGTGCATTGATTAGCATATTCATTAAACTTTTTATTAAGCAACGATTCATAACCTAATTGATCTTTAATAACCTTTAGGTTGTTACTTTCTAATTGTTTATCTGTAGTATTCATCATATTCACTACCTCCTGCTTTTTTATTAAAACGGCTACAAGATTATTATCTACTTTTTACACTGAAATATATGTGGAAAATTAATGTAATAAGAATGTATAGTTAAACCATTAGGTAAATAATAGATTAATGAGTTCATTTTAAAATGTTATTAAATAAGTATAAATGGGTAAAATCTATTATAAATACATTTTCATAGTTAATTTTTAAAATTTAAGGAAATTTTAAGGTAATATTAATTAATACTTAACAATAATGGGGTAAAATGAATATATTAACAAGGTTAATTAGATGGGAGTGACTATTATGCCTACTATAAATATGCTTTCTTCAGCAGACAAAGTCAAAGGTCAAGGGGTAGGGTCAGCTTACTTAGAGCAAGTAAGTTTAGTCCAAAATGGATTAGATAAAGATTATAAAGTTGTAATAAATAAAAGAGCAAGAACGGAGATAATGCATTATCATACTATTGATTTAAAGCATTATTTAAGTATATTTTTTGCCAAAAAAAAAGGTGTAACAGTGGGTTATGTGCATTTTTTGCCTGAAACCATTGAAGGTAGTATTAAATTACCTAGCTTGGTTAAAAAAATATTTTATAAGTATATAATAAATTTTTATAATAGTATGGATTACTTAGTGACAGTAAATCCCAATTTTATAACTAGACTTGAGGCTTATAATATTGACAGAAAGAAGATTACGTACATTCCAAATTTCGTTTCAACTGAAAAGTTTTATAATCTTTCAGATGAGGATAAATGTAAAGCAAAGGAAAAACTTAAGATTGCAAAGGATGCCTTTGTTGTGCTTGGAGTAGGGCAAATACAAACTAGAAAAGGGGTAATTGATTTTATTAATATTGCAAGAAAACTACCTGAAGTACAGTTTGTGTGGGCAGGGGGTTTTTCTTTTGGAAATATTACAGATGGGTACAAAGAGTTAAAGAATCAAATGGAGCATGCACCTAAAAATATTTTGTTTACAGGAATAGTTGAAAGAGATTTGATGAATGATATATATAATATATCAGATGTTCTTTTTATGCCATCTTATAATGAACTCTTTCCTATGTCAATCTTAGAGGCAATGAACACGTACACTCCAATATTACTAAGAGATTTAGAATTATATGAGGGTATATTATTTGACTATTATTTAAAAGAACATGATAATGAAGGATTTATTAGGGCTATAGAAAAATTAAAAAATGATCCTACTTATTATGAGCAGGCTAAAGAAAAAGCTATAAGAGGACACAATTTTTATTCGAAAGAGAATGTACTTGCTATGTGGGAAAAATTTTATAAAAAGGTATGTCGGATAAAAGGTAGGTAAGTTAATGAAAAATTACAAATTTAATTTTATCTTGGGCATAGCTTCTGGAGCCATATTTATTTTACTCATTATTTTCACACACGGCTGGATGGATTTGATTCATCAAATTAACAATTTGCAAGTTCGATGGATAATTATATCAGCTATTTGCATGATATTGTATTGGGTTTTTGAAGCTAAGACCTTACAAAGTGTTGTACTTTTAATGAAGAAGGATTATAAATTTAAAGAAGCGTTTAAGGTTACTATGACAGGACAATATTTCAATTCAATTACCCCCTTTGCATCTGGGGGCCAGCCAATGCAATTATATGCACTTACAAAACAAGAAATTGGAGCTGGTAGCTCTGGGTCGGCACTAATGATTAAATTTATTATCTATCAAACAATATTAACGGTATACTCCTTAATTCTTATACTTTGGAAAGCAACTTTTTTCAAAAGTAAGATGAATAACTTATTCTATTTAGTAGGATTAGGATTTACAGTTAATGCTAGTGTAATTATATGTTTAATTGTATTTTCAAAATATAGAAAATTAACGCAAAGGTTAATAATAGTGTTATCTAAGGTACTAGGGAAATTTAGGTGGGTAAAGAACATATCAAAATTAGAGATGCGTATTAACGATAATCTAGATCAGTTCCATGACAACATGGAGATAGTAAAACATAGCAAGGTGCCCATACTTAAAGCTGTTATTTATACAATGTTTCAATTAACAATATATTTTTCTATACCTTATTTTATTTATCTTAGCTTTGGAATGAGGAATGCTGCAATAGGTAGTATGATAGCGGGAACCGCATTTGTAATGATGCTAACAGCGTTTATACCACTACCTGGAGCTATCGGTGGAGCAGAGGGTGCTTTCTATATGTTTTTTAGTTTATTTTTTGCACCTAATAACATAATGGCTGCTATATTATTATGGAGATTAATTACATTTTATTCTTGTATAATTTTTGGATTTTATGCTGTTATGAAGAATTAGGTAGAGTGCATTAATGAATTTTAAACAAAAAATGTAAAGAAATTATAGTATTAAAGGGGAATTATTATGAATATTGGAATTTTTACGGATGCTTATTATCCGCAAGTAAGTGGAGTGGTTACTTCTACTATTATATTGAAAAATGAATTAGCTAGACTTGGACATAATGTAACTATTATTACAGTTGGACATCCAGACGTAGAGGAAGAAGAAGAAGGCATCATTAGATTGCCTAGTATACCATTTTTTCTTTTACCCTCTCAAAGAGTTGGGATAATATATTCACACAAAATCATGAATAAGATAAAAAAATTGGAGCTGGATATAATACATACACAGACAGAGTTTAGTGCGGGCTTATTTGGAAGGATAGTAGCTAAAAGATTAGATATTCCTGTAGTCCATACTTATCATACTATGTATGAAGATTATATACATTATGTATCACGAGGTATAATGCTAAAGCCTGCTTCGGAGTTTGCTAAGAAGGTAAGTAAACTATATTGTAGAGATTGCAGCGCTATAATAGTACCAACAATAAAGGTAAGAGATGCATTAGAGCAGTACGGATTAAGAAGACGCATAGAGGTAATACCTACGGGCGTTAACATTGAACCTTTCAAAAGGAGTAATTATGATAAAGAACTTATTAAAGCTGAAAAAAAGGCTTTTGGAATAGATGAAACGCAGCCAGTAGTATTAATTATTGGACGCTTAGCAAAGGAAAAGAGCGTAGGTGTAATTATAAGCAGTATGAAAGAATTAACTAAGAAAATCCCAAACTGCAAATTACTAATTGTAGGCGATGGACCAGAACGTGAAAATCTAGAAACTTTAGCTAAGGATTTGGGCATTAAAGAATCTGTAGTGTTTATTGGTGAAAAACCGTGGTCAAAAATTGGTAAGTATTATCAAATGGGAGATGTCTTTGTAGGTGCTTCACTAACTGAAACGCAAGGGCTAACATTTGCAGAGGCCATGGCAGCAGAGATTCCTGTGGTAGCCAAGTATGATAAAAATTTAGATGGTATAATTCAGGATAAAATTAACGGTAGAATTTTTCACAAAGATGAAGATTTAGCTGAAATACTATTTCAAATGCTAACAGATAAAGAGCAATGTGCATTAATGGCAAAAAATGCTTATGATAAAATAGAACCATTATCAGCTAAGTGCTTTGGAGAAAGTGTTGAAAAAGTCTATATGGAAGTTGAGAAACAGAATTATATGCTACAAAATGAAAAAGTAACATAAAAGATTGTATGCATAAATTAATCCTTTTTTTTAAAAATTTATCCTATGGTATTTGTTTATTTGATACAATGAGATAAATATAAAAGAAATGGAGCGAATGAAAATGAGAATTCTTTATTATGATTGTTTTTCAGGTATTAGTGGAGATATGAATTTAGGTGCATTACTAGATTTAGGTGTAGATAAGAAATATTTAATAGAGGAATTAAGCAAGCTAAGCCTAACTGGATATGAAATAAAAGTATCAAGGGACAATAGAAAAGGCATAGAGGGTACTAAGGTAGATGTAGCTTTACAAGAGCATACTTATAAGCATGCTCATAAGTATGCTCATAAGTATGCTGAAGGTATGCATCATCATGAGCATTCCCATGTTCACAATGAAGATGGACATAAAAACCATGATCATAGTCAGAGTACCTATATGCATAGTCATGATGAACATAGAAATCTTAAAGATATTGAGGAAATTATACAATACAGTAAATTAAGTCCTAAAGTTAAAGAACTAAGTATGAAAATGTTTATTAAGGTTGCAGAAGCTGAGGCAAAGGTTCATGGTAAACCCGTATACGAAGTTCACTTTCATGAGGTTGGCGCAGTAGATTCTATTATAGATATAGTAGGAGCTGCTATTTGTTTATGTTATTTAAATGTTGATAAAATAATGAGCTCATCCATAGAACTTGGTGGTGGGTTTGTTAAGTGTGCTCATGGGCGTATACCAGTACCAGCTCCTGCCACTGTGGAGATTTTAAAGGGAATTCCAGTAAAGCTTGGAGCTGTACCGTTTGAAACCACAACACCTACGGGGGCAGCAATTCTGGCTGTTAATGTTGATGAGTTTAAAGATAACAAGAATTTTATTATAAATAAAATAGGCTATGGAATAGGTAATAGAGATACTGAAATTCCTAATGTATTAAGGGTTATGTTAGTAGAAGAGAATAATTTTTTAAGTGCTGACAAGATAGAAGAAAAAGATGAGGTATTTGAAGAAATTATTGAATGTAATATAGATGATATGAATTCAGAGTTATATGAGTATATTATTAATAAGCTTTTTAATGAGGGTGCCTTGGATGTATATTTAACTCCCATTATAATGAAGAAGGGTAGACCCAGCATAAAAATAAGTGTTTTATGTGTAGAAGATAAAGTGGAAAAGATGAAAGAAGTATTATTTAGAGAGACTACTACCTTTGGTGTAAGAAGTTTTAAAGTAAAAAAAACAATGCTTGAAAGAAAATTTAATAAAATAAATACTAGCCATGGTGAGGTTATAGTGAAGGAAGCTTACTATAAAGGCGAAAAGATAAAAAGCAAGTTAGAATATGAAGAATGTAAAAAAATAGCCCAGGAAATGAATATATCAATAAATGAAGTATATGAAAGATTAAGAAATGAAATTTAATTATATACAAATCTTAAATTTAAAGAAGGTGGGAAGTATATGAATTCAGAAGAAATGAAGATATTTCTGAGGTCCATAAAGGATGGAGATATATCCATTGAGGATGGCGTAGATAAGCTAAAGGATTTGCCCTATTCAGATTTAGGATTTGCAAAAATAGATAACCATAGAGAACTTAGGGTTGGATATCCAGAGGTTATATATTGTGAAGGAAAAACTGTGGACCAGATAAAAGACATAGTTACTTTAATGCTTACTAAGGATGTAAATATTCTTGGCACAAGGGCTTCTAGGGTAATGTATGAAGGGGTAAAAGAAGTATGCAATGAATGTGAGTACAATGAGCTAGCAAGAACAATTGTAATTAAAAAAAAGGAAGTGGAGCTTCCAAGTACATATATTGCAGTAGTAACAGGAGGCACATCTGATATACCAGTAGCGGAAGAGGCGGCTACTACATCGGAAATTTTCGGAAATAAAGTTGAGAGAATTTATGATGTAGGGGTAGCTGGTATTCATAGGCTATTTGCAAATCTAGATATTATAAGAGGGGCTAGAGTAGTTATCACTGTGGCAGGAATGGAAGGAGCTTTAACTAGTGTGGTTGGTGGCTTAGTAGATAAACCAGTTATAGCGGTTCCAACTAGTATAGGATACGGAGCTAATTTCAAAGGGCTTTCTGCGCTATTATGTATGCTTAATAGTTGTTCTAGTGGAGTTAGTGTTGTTAACATTGACAACGGCTTTGGTGCAGGATACTTAGCAAGCATTATTAATAAATTATAATCATGAAAGTAAAAGGTAGCTAAATGGCTACCTTTTTTATTATGAAGGAGATCCATGACTGTATATGCTTTCATAAACTTTAAGGGTACCTTGAGCAGTATTTTGCCAAGAGAATTCACTAGCTCTCCTTAGTGCCTTATAACTTAATTCTTCTCTTAATTTTTCATTACTTAACAAGTTGCCTATGGCCGAAGATATCTCAGAAATATCATAGGGGTTTATTAAAAGTCCTCCGTCTCCAACTACTTCGGGAATAGAGGTAAGGTTAGAAGCGATTACAGCAGTGCCACAATTCATTGCTTCTAAAGGTGGGAGTCCGAAGCCCTCATAGAAAGATGGATAAATGAAAGTATCACAACAATTATAAAAAATAGGTAGATGTTCTTCTGGTACAAAACCAGTAAAAATAACATGAGAGTCTATTGCTAATTCATTTGCAAGTTTTACCAATTTTTGACTGGAGTCCTTATAGCCACCTACAATAACTAAATTATATTTTTTATCTAAATCCTTATACACCTTAGAAAAAGCGATTAAGGCAGAGGCGACATTCTTTCTTTCACTAAAACCCCCTAGATAGAGTATAAATGGGTCTATTAAATTATAGGTATTTTTTAGGAAGTACCTACAGTGAGCTTTATCTAGAGGCACATATTTTTTATCAGCAGCTAGGGGAGTTACAAAAATCTTACTTTCATCTATAGGAAAAAACTTAAGGATATCTCTCTTTGAAAATTCGGATACAGTTATTATTCCATCAGAATTTCCTATAATCAAAGGCATTTCTTTTAAAAATTTTAATAAATATCCCCTTCCCACTGTTTCAGGCATAATATACGGAATCAAATCATGTATAGTGGTCACTTTCTTGCAACATATTTGCTCAGAAAAACCTATGCCATTTTGTGGCATATGATATATGTCTATGTTTTCTTTTGCTATGTTAGATGGGAAATAGTGATCCTCAAAGAATCTTTGATGCCTTTTAGAGGTCATTACTAGTTTACAGTTTTCTTTTTTTATACTTTCGTAATTGCTACCTGTCCAAAAAACATGGTAGTTATTTGTAGTATCTATATTAATTAAATTTTTAAGTACATTTTCTGTATAAGTTCCTATACCAGTACCATTATACAAATTGATACCTCTAGCATCAATTGCAATCCTCATGGGATCCACTCCTTAAAATTATTAGAAAAATCTTGTGTTTATAATTAAAAAGATAATATATACTAATATATTATTTTTGTTAGTAAAGTGTGCTATTTGCACAAACATAATTAAGCACAAATTATTAAGGGTGCTCATATACTACAATAGAACAATATTTCGGAGGCATGGGTTTGGAAATCCAGGAATTGAAAGAGATAGTGCAAGACAAGTACTCTCTTCATATTAATTATATAGAAAAAATAAAAAACGTATACAGAATAGAAACTGAAAATGAGATGTTTTGCCTTAAAATCATTAACTATGACTTTAAGCATTTTTTATTTATTGTTGGTGCAATAAAGCATTTACAAGGAAATGGCTTTCAAAATATACCGGAGATTATTGCAACTGTTGATAACAATGAGTATATAGCTATTCATAATAAGTATGCTTATTTAACACCTTGGGTAAACGCAAGGGAATGCAATTATGATAATCCTGTAGAAATTAAATTATGTACCTCGAAGCTTGCAGAGCTTCATAAAAAAAGTTTGAATTTTAAAGTTACACCTGATATGAAACCTAGAATAGGGTGGCTTAAATGGATAGAAACTTTTAAAACCAGAGAGAGAGAAATATTAGATTTCAAAAGAAGAATAAATGAAAAACAATATAAAACGGAATTTGATAACAGTTATTTAACTATAATGGATGAAGAGTTATCAAGGAGTAATAGATCTATATGTAACTTATGCAAAAGTGAATATATTAACAAGATGAAAGAAGAAATTAAGCATAAGGGGTTCTGCCACCATGATTATGCTCATCACAATGTATTAATAGAGAAAGGTGGGGGCGTGAACATTATTGACTTTGATTATTGTATCCTAGATACTCATTTACACGATTTAAGTAGTCTCCTAATACGCAGAATGAAAAATGGTAAATGGTCTCTAGAAAACGCACTTTTTATAATGGAAGAGTATGATGCTATAAACTTAATATACAAAAGTGACATAGAGGTAATGGCAGCGTTTATGGAATTTCCACAGGAGTATTGGCAAACAGGAATTCAATATTATTGGGAAAAAAAGCAATGGGGAGAAGAGTTTTTCCTAAAGAAGCTTGAAAAAATATCTGAGGACAGAGCCGATAGACAAGTTTTCATTGAAAATTTTAGAAAAATAAGTTACGGGAGGTAGTATTGTGGGGAAAAACAAAGATGACATGTACTTGGATGAAAGCCATATTGACATAGTGCAGCCACAGGAAGCAACTATAGAGGAATATGATATGAGACTTGATAGCATGAAAGAGGAAGTTAAAAAGCTTAAAAAAATAAAAAAAAGACAAAAAAAACTTAGAGAGTTAGAATTTAAACAAAGAGAGATATTGAAGAAGATGGACAAAAATTATAAAAAGAGCAGATAGTAATTGGCTAGTGCATAGCAGGTAACTAATATATCTAATTAGAGGTGATGCTAATGGCAATAAGCATCTATAATGAATTTTCCGACTATATGATGTTTAGAGATATTAAAAAGGTAGATGTGATTGAAGGTGAGCATAACAATACGGACATACACATAACTGAGGAATTAATAATAGAGCAGTTTAGAACTATTTATGATTTTCATAAGAAAGCTTTTGGCTTTAATGGGTATCTTAGAAATAGATTAAATAATAATACAGGAAAAATTATAGAGGAATATAAGATTTATAATAAAAAATTGGCTGGAGACATAGATAATATAAAAAGAGATGGACCTAAAAATCCCTTTGAAGAATTAATTATTAAATATGGAAAAGAAGTTATAAACAGAGGGGAACAGTGTATAAGAGTAGCCTATGATTCAGATTATATAGGAATTATAAAAAGAAGCATGAGGCGAACAGAAATATGCCTTGGCAATACAGATTTTCAAAATATAAAAAAAAGAAATTTCATTGAAGTAGTTAATTTTGAATCTTGTAGTTATAATATGGTTGAAATGGATTGCTTATGTTTACTTAATAAATTAAAGAAAAAAGGTGTGAAGCTTGATTTACAAAGGCTTGTTAATGAATTTTGTCAAGTTGAGGAACTAGAAGACAGTAGCTCGAAGTTCTTAGTGGCGTTACTTTCTTACCCACATGAATTTATGAAATGTTGTAGCAGATATAGAGAAGGTAAAAAACAGTGGAGCCAGGAGAGGTTTTCTGAAAAACTTATAAAGGCTTTAATTCAAGATGGAGATTCTTTACTTTAAATTAGTATTGTGATAATAAAACTTTAGCGGTTGATTTAAAGAGGTGGGGACATGTTAGATATTAGATATAAAGACAAGGCCTATTTAAGCAAATATGATTTAGATGTAGATTTATTTAGTGAATTTGATTTAACGGTTCATGATGTTATTCCTGTAAGAAAGGTATTTATACTTAACACTGATAAGGGAGATAAAATTTTAAAAAAGGTGAACTATAGCCCTTCAGAGCTTGAACTCATTAATTATGGTATTGAGTATATTAAAAATAATAATTTTAATAGAATTATTGAATTTAAGAAGACGAAAAATAAACTTATATATGTTCCTTGGAAAGATGATATATATTGTATTATGGATTTAGTGGAAGGGAGAGAGTGTGAATATAGCAATCCAGTGGATGTTATAATAACGGCTAAAGCCTTAGCAGAGTTTCACAGAGCGTCAGAGGGGCTTGTGCATGAAGAGGAATTTCAAAGATTGTTAGTAAAACATCAGCAACGATGCTTGTGTGGTAGGACAATAGAAAATTTTAATAAAAGATTAAAGGAACTTAAATTCTTTAAGAATATAGCTACTTTATATGAAAATAAAAATGAATTTGATAATATATTTCTAGAACATGAAAAGTACTATTCGGAAAGTATAGTGCAAAGTATAAAAATCCTTGAGCAATGGAAGTATTATGATTTATGTAAGGAAAAAGAAAAGGTTGCATTTTGTCATCATGACTTAGCACACCATAATATATTGATTAATAAGGAGGAGGTATACTTCTTAGATTTTGATTATTCGGTTGTAGATTTAAAGGTACATGATATTTGTAATTTTATTAATAAGGTTATTAAAAACTTCGCCTATGATGTAGAAAAATGTCATAGTATTTTAGATGAGTATGTATCAGTAAATCCATTAGATGAAAGGGAGCTAAGGATACTATACGGCATGCTCAGCTTTCCAGAGGATTTTTACAGTGTATCTAAAGATTATTACACTAGGAAAAAACAGTGGAGTGAAGAAGTGTTTTTAAATAGGATAAAGAAAAAAGTGGAATGTAAAAAGGACATAGAGGCGTTTCTAAAAGCCTTTAAAAATTACTATAGTTGTTAACTAAGAACCCCCGCATAGTTCATATACTATGTGGGGGTTCTTAATTAACATGACTATTTACTTGATAATATACTTTTATAAGCATTTAAAGTATCTGCAGCAGTATGTTCCCATGTTAAAGCAGAAGCTCTTTTGAGTCCCTTACTTATAAGGGATTGCCTTAGGTTATTATCAAGGAGTGCATTATGCATTTTTTCACTTAAGTCATTAACATCGTAGGGATTTACAAGTAAAGTTGAATCTTTGACTATTTCAGGTATAGAGGTAACATTAGATGTAATTACCGGTACTCCACAAGCCATAGCTTCAATTGGTGGTAGTCCAAAACCTTCGTAAAAAGAAGGATATACAAAAAGCTCACAAGCATTATACATGAAGGGAATGTGATCCATAGATATAAACCCTGGAAAAATAACTTTATCTTCAATGTGTAAATCCTGTGCTCTTTTTTTATAAATGTCATAGGATTTTCCTTTACTACCTGCAATTACGAGGTTAATATCCTTTTTTAGTTTTGGTAGAAGCAGGCTAAAGGAATCAATCAATCCAAGAATGTTCTTTCTAGGACTAAATCCACCGATATATAGAATATAGTCGCCTGTAATGGAGTAATTTTCTTTAATAATAGACTTACTAAAAATTTTGTCATAAGGCTTATAAATACCTTCGCTGGCTAAATAAGTAACATATATTTTTTCTCTTGGAAAGTTAAAGGCTTTTACAATATCTTCCTTTGAGTACTCTGACACAGTAATTATTCCATCGCATAAGGGAATTATACTGGGTAGTTTTTCGTTGAAAATTTTTAAGTATTGGTCGCCAACTGTATCAGGCATTTTATACGGGATAACATCGTGCAAAGTAATAACGAAGGGACAGTCTTTGTTTGTAGGTAAACCAATGCCATTTTGAGGAACGTGGTATATGTCCACATATTCGTCTATCAATGGGTTAGGGATATTTACTTCATTCCAGAAGTTGTTTTGATTATCTTGTCTAATACTTTTTATGTGAAAATTTTGTTTAAAGGGTATGGAGAGATTACAATCCTCGGGTATAAAAAGCAAATAATCATTATAATTATCTATTTTATTTAAAGAGTGAATTAGTTGGTAAGAATAAGTTCCTATACCAGTTCCCCTATACCATTTTGCAGCTCTAGCATCAATTCCAATTTTCATTTTAAGACTCCTTAAACACTGATTTAATATATGAATATACTTTATTATATTAAGGTGTGCATAAATGTTGTTAAAACATATAAGAATTTATTCTAAAAAGAAAAATCAGTAATATAAATTATAAAGGGGGTGATTAACATGATGAGAGAATTTGAAATTGAAAGACAGTATGGCATTAAAATAGAAAGTATACGCCCTAATAAGGGAGTATATTTTTTGAAGACAGATGATGGGACTAAATGTCTAAAGAAAATTAATTATGGTACACAAAAACTTTTGTTTGTATACGGAGCTAAAGAGCATCTTGCAAATAACGGATTCGACAAGGTAGATAGATATTTTTTGAATACTGAGGGGAACCCTTATGCACTAGTTAATGAAGATATTTATACGCTTTCTAAGTGGATAGATGGTAGAGAATGTGATTTTCACATTGAAGAGGATTTAGTAGAAGCAGCTAAGAAATTAGCTTATATGCACATTGCATCCAAGGGATATGAACCACCAGAGAATAGTAAGCTTAAAACAGACCTTGGAAGATGGCCACATTTAATGGAAAAACGAATAAAGTCCTTTGAAAAAATGAAAGATATGATCAGAAAAAAGAAGAACTTTAAAACAGATTTTGATATTAACTACATTAAGAGTGTGGATGATCAAAAGGAATTAGGCAAAAAAGCCATGGCTATATTAGATGATTCTAGATACTTTGATATATGCAGGCAGACAGAAGAAGAAAAAGGTTTTTGTCACCATGATTATACCTATCATAATATTATTATTGATAAAAATAATGATGTTAATATAATTGATTTTGATTATTGCAAAAGAGAAGTAAAAGCATATGATTTATCTAATTTTTTGATAAAAGTGCTTAAAAGAAAGGATTGGGACATAAAATATGCTGAAATAATATTAGCGGCATATAGTAGTGTAAATCCTCTATTAGAAGAAGAGTATAGACTTATATATGCATTCTTAATCTTTCCACAGCGCTATTGGAGGCTTTGCAATAGATACTATTATAATGAAGTTACTTGGATTCAAAATACCTTTAATAAGAAGATGGAGGAGCTAATTTCTGAAAAAGAAAAATATATGGTGTTTATTGAGGAATATAAGAGACTCTTCGATCAGAGGTAGCATAAGATATGCTATAAATAGCATGTATGTTATTTATTAAAGTTATGTAGATGTAATGTTTACATAACTTTTTTATTTCACCTATTAAGTATATCTTCATAATATATATTATGAGTTTAAATATGGAGATGATATTGTGAAAATAGGAGATATTGTAGTAAGAAAATCTTATGGTGGAGACATTACCTTTAAAATAATAGATATTAAGTCTGGCGATAGTAAGGATATATATTTACTTAAGGGGATAAATTTGAGAATAGAAGCAGACTCACTAAGTGAGGATCTAGAACTAGTATCAGAAGATAACATTGGAGAAATTGATAGAGTCTTTAATAAAAAGGTAAATGCATCTATTAAAAGAATATTGATGAATAGGATTAGAGGAACTAGAGGAGATAGGGGAACCACCATAGATATAAGCACAAAAATTAAAAACTTACAATTAAAGCAGGAAAAATATAATGAATATAAAAATAAAGATATGATTTTTGGGAGGCCAGGTAAGATACTGCATGTAGATGGGGATGCAGAATATCTAGAGGTTTGCCTAAAAACCTATAAGCAGCTATCGTTAGAAGCGGTAGGCAGAGTGGTATCAGAAAAAAACCAACCAAATGAAATAGTAGATTTAGTTAAAGAGGTTAAGCCGGATATAGTAGTTATGACAGGTCATGATGGTATGGTAAAAGGAATAGATGATTATATAAACTTAAGTAATTACAGAAATTCAAAGTACTTTGTAGAGGCCGTTATGGCCCTCAGAGCTTATAACAGCAACTATGATGATTTAGTTATATTCGCTGGAGCATGTCAATCGTGTTATGAAGCAATTTTAGATGCTGGTGCTAATTTTGCTAGTTCTCCAAATCGCGTGCTAATCCATTGTCTAGATCCTGTCCTAGTTTCTGAGAAAATTGCATATACAAATATAGAAAATGTTGTAGCTATAGAGGATGTCATACAGAACACTATAACAGGAATAAAGGGTATAGGTGGATTACAAACTAGGGGTAAGTATAGAGAGGGGTTCCCTAAGTCTCAATATATATAGATAGTCACATAACACACTTTTAAAAAACATCTAGCACGTATGTTGGGTATTATATTTAAAATACTTAAATAAGCTTCCATATTTTTATGGAGGCTTTGCTTATAAATCTGAATATATATGAAATTAACGGAGATACTATAAAAGTCAGTATTTAATATGTTATAAGCATAAATGATATTCGTACTTTATAAGATAAAGATAAGTAAATGGATAAAAATTAGTTTACTGTAGAATAACCTATAAAAATGCATTTTGTTAACATAAAATTAACATTGACAAAAATGTTATAGTAGGATAAAATAATAAGTTTGCTTGACAAAAATACATATATGATATATAATATAAAATGTGGAAAGAGGGTGTTTGCTTTGGAAAAAATAAATGTATTGACTTCAATAAAAGATGAAATTGAAAGTCATGTTGGCGAAAGAGTAACATTAAAAGCTAATGGTGGAAGAAGAAAGATTCTTGTAGATAATGGCGTTATTGAAAAGACGTATCCAAGTATTTTTGTGATTAGATTAGAAAATGACACCCACAGGACAGTGACATATAGTTATTCAGATGTTTTGACAAAAACAGTTCAAATAGTTTTTGCAGGATAAAACGATACTGTACTATAGTATCGTTTTTTATAATTAATCTTACATAAGATTAATAGAGCATATATTTTAAAGTGCATTTCGTTAGTAATAACAGTGCATTTTACCTAATATATGCTTTTTTTTATTATAAAATTATAAACTTTGCTGATAAAAAAAGAAAGATGGTATGTTCCATCTTTCAAGTATGGTATAAAAGGGTATTGAGAATTTATGAGAGGTTATATGGTAAATAACCAATTTCATAATACGTCAAAATAATTTATTTGTCAACAAAAATATCCATAATACGACCGATAGAGCGATATTTAAAAGAATGATGATGAACTTTGTAGTACGAATAAAATTATCAAATATCATATTTTGATTACTATTTCTATATATATTAATAGTAGGTATTTTAGGAGGGTAACAATTCATAAGTGTTGCCTCCCAATAGAAATACAAGGAGGTATAGTATGGATATAGATTTAATAAGAGAAAATATAGAGTATGAACAACTGCTAGGAGAAAATACTGCTGATACAGTAGTAAAGGAAGAATATGTGATACCAGATACTCATCCAGATGTTAGAGAAATTCTTATGCTAGATACTAAAGCGTATATAAACTCTAAAGAAGTAATTCAAGATAAGGTGTATTTGGAAGGCCAAATTCAATACAATGTACTTTATATTACAAAAGGTCAAGAACGCACTGATGTAGAAAATGTTGTATATAGCTCAAAATTCTCAAATACAATAGACATAATGGGCGCTAAGCCTGAAATGATTTGTGATGCTGAGTGTTTTGTAGAACATATGGAGTGTAGAATAGTTAATGAGAGGAAAATATGCCTAGAAGGTATTTTGAAGTTAAAGTCTGAAGTATATAAAAACTTTAATTTCCAAATAGTTAGAGATATTGAGGCTGTTAAGGATGTTCAGTATCTAAAAAATCCTACCACTATAGATAAAGTAATAGGGAATTTTAATGGAGAACTTATTGGGAAGGCTAATATAAAGATTCCCATGGAGAAGCCAGAAATTTCTAAAGTTATAAGGTATGATGTTAATATTCATAAGAAAGAAGTAAAATTCTACGAAGGGAAAATTCAAATTAATGCTTATGCATCTATTAATGTGATGTATAAGGGTAGAGATAGCAGAGAATTAGTTTATGTTGAGCAGGAAGTTATGCTGAATAAAGACTTAGATTTTGAGAATGTAAGTCCTTATATGGATAATTATACAGACTTTAGAGTAGATGCTATGGGATTTGATATTAAGGAAGATGATTTGGGCGAAAGAAGAATTATTGATGTAGAGTTTTTAATAAAAACTAATACAAGAGCTATGCACAAAGAGGAAGTGGATATGATCGAGGATGTATATTCACCAACTACTAAGCTTGAAATGGATAAAAAAGATTATGGTCTTAATGTAATGCAAGGACAGCTATTGACTGAGACATTAGTCAAGGGAGATATAGAAATAAATAACAATATGGTTAAACCTAGCAAAGTTATTATGTGTAACGCTAGTGTTTGCGTAACAGATAGAAAGGTAATTGAGGATAAGGTCGTAGTTGATGGTATAATGAATGTAACGGTGTTATATAGAAGCGACGATGAAGAGAAATACCTATCTGCTGTATCAGAGGAGATTCCTTTCACTTGTGGCGCAGAAATATTAGGAACTAAGATAAATATGAGCAGTGTGTGTAAGGTTTCGCTAGAAAGTATAAATGTTGATATTGAGGCGGGAAATATAGCTGTTAGAGCTGTAGTGAAAGTATATGTAAGAGTAAATTATATGGTAAACAAGAAGTTTTTAGTTGATGTTTATCCTATAGAGGGTGAAGCTCCTAAGAAAAAAGCCAGTATTACTATTTATGTAGTTCAGTCTGGAGACACTTTATGGAAAATTGCTAAAAAATATAACACTACAATGCAAGAGATTGCAAGAGTAAACCAAATAGAAGATCCTAATGTTATAAAAATTTCACAAAAACTTATAATACCCGGTAGAGTAATTATATAATTTGCACCTCCATGTTGTTTATAACACATGGAGGTGTTACTGTTTACTCACCTTCTAGCATAGTTGGACTGTTATTTATTTTTAGATAACTTATTTTAAATTATATGTAGCAATATTAAATTTGTTGTAATATACTAATTTTATTAACAATATTTCAAAAGAAAACCCTAGCTTTTGTAAGTGTGGGGATTCTTTAGAATAACTAGTAAAATATTAATTGATTAGTTTGAGGAGTTGTTAAGGATAAATCACTAAAGTGGATTATCAATAAAGAGTTGGAGGAAAACCATGTTAGTAAAAGCTTATGGAAAAATAAACATATCTTTAGATATAGTAGGCAAAAGAGAAGATGGGTATCATTTACTAAAAATGATTATGCAAAATGTAGATTTATATGACTCTATGTCCTTTGAAAGATGTAGTAAAGGTATTAATATAAGCTGTAATAGACCATACATACCTACAGATGACAGAAATTTAGTATATAAAGCTGCCAAACTTTTTATGGATACCTATGGTATTAGTGAAGGTGTAAATATATATCTTAAGAAAAATATACCCGTAGCAGCAGGTATGGCAGGGGGGAGTGCAGACGCGGCAGCTGTTTTTAAGGCACTTACCCAAGTATTCAATATAGATGTAGGTGATAATGAACTTATGAGCTTAGGTCTGAAGATAGGCGCGGATGTTCCTTACTGCATAATGGGGGGGACTGCTTTGTGTGAAGGGATAGGAGAAGTTATTACTCCGTTAAAGCCCTTTAAAAATCATGTTTTAATACTGGTTAAGCCTAATTTCGGAGTATCTACCAAGGAGGTTTATAAAAACTTAGATATTAGTAAAATATTTAAACATCCAGATACAGACGCATTAATAAAGGCTATGGAAGAGGATAAGCTGGAAGAAGTGTGTAGCGGTATGAAAAATTTACTTGAAAATGTTACCCTAAGGAAGTATCCGGTTCTTAAAAGAATAAAAGAGGATATGATTAAAATGGGTGCAATGGGATCAATGATGAGTGGGAGTGGACCTACAATATTTGCCTTTTTTGATGATATGTTAAAAGCTCAAAGATGTTATGATAAATTCAAAGCTCAATACAAGGAAGTATACATAACAAGGACAATTTAGATATAATTTTATAGTCATATATAAGAACGTGTAAAAGCCACTGTGGGTTTTACACGTTCTTATATTTTTATGTGCTTAAGTGAATATTTTCTAGCAGTGTCGTAAAAACTAGCTAGAGCAAAATAAAATCAGGTAGCTTAAGTATAAAGTTTTATGATTTATATTGTTTTACTAATTATACTAACATGAGGAGTAAAAGAATGAAAATTTTAGATTTGTTTGACATGTATTTTTTAGCAATGATGATAATCCAAGGCACCGTTGTACTTGCTGTGGATGCAAGGGACTTTAAAAAATCTGGTATGAAAGTTACTGGCAAAAAAGCGCACACATTAGGATGGCTTGCAATTATAATAGCTATTGTTTTGTTTATACTAAGAATGACAAGTTAGCTATAGCCGAGCACCCTAGGACTATAGTTAAATGAATATGCGCAGTTAAGACTATAGTATACCTATATACATATAAGGAAGTGAAATTGTGAAAGAGAAGATTAATGATAAAATTGAACTCAAATCAGAAAAAAACATAGCTTACTTAAAAGAACTTTTACAAGGTAATGCAGATTTCATTTTTAGGACTTTCAACGTGGGAGATTGGAAAGCATCATTAGTTTACATTGATGGAATGGCAGACAAACTGCTATTAAATCATTATGTATTAGAACCATTAATGCTATGTTCAAAGGCAATTGAGAGTGTAGATGAAATAAAAGACAATATACTGGCAGTAACTGATATGCGCGAAGTTAGAAAGCTAAGTGAAGGGGTTAATGCTGCGCTTTCTGGGGATACATTATTGTTTATTGATGAGTTAGATTGCGTCTACGTTATTGCTACACGTTCTTGGCCTGCTAGAGGGGTAAGTGACCCAGCTGGTGAAACAGTAATTAGAGGGGCGAGAGAAGGATTCACAGAAATTGTAAGATTGAATACTGCTTTAATTAGAAGACGAATTAGGGATACGCGGCTAAGAATTAAATCTAAAACCATGGGAATCAGATCTAAAACTGATATGGCTATCATGTATATTGATGATATAGTCAATAAAGAAGTACTTCAGGAACTTGAAGATAGGATAGACAAAATAAACATTGATGCAGTTTTTGATAGTGGGTACATTGGGCAGTTAATAGAAGATAACAAGTATTCACCCTTCCCGCAAATACAAAGCACGGAGAGGCCAGATGTAGTAGCCGCGGCTTTATATGAGGGCAGAGTAGCACTAATTGTAGATAATTCTCCTTTTGCAATTATTGTACCCACTACCTTACCTAATTTATTTCAATCGCCTGATGATTATTATCAGAGATGGATGCATAGTTCCATAGTTAGAATTATTAGAATTCTTTCTATATTTATTTCGATTACTGCACCATCACTTTATGTATCAATTACTTCTTTTCATACAGCTACAATACCAACTGAACTAGCTTATGCCATAGCAGCTTCTAGAGAGGGGTTGCCATTTCCCGCATTTATAGAAGCTATAATTATGGAAGTGTTTTTAGCACTGCTTATGGAAGCTGTTGTTAGATTGCCAAGGCCTATTGGTGCTACTATTGGTATTGTAGGAGGTCTTATTATAGGTCAATCTGCAGTAAGTGCAGGGATAGTTAGCCCTATTATGATAATTATTGTGGCAATTACAGCTATTACTACATTTGTAACTCCTAATTATGAAGTTACTGGGGCCCTTAGGCTTGTTAGAGTACTGCTTATTATTGCTGCAGCAATTGTGGGTCTTTATGGAGTAATGACAGGGCTTATTTTATTACTTATTCATCTAGTAAGAATGAAGAGTTTTGGAATACCTTATTTAGCACCAGAAGTTAGTACTAATACTAAAGATCTAAAAGATTTATATATTAGAGCACCCATATCTGCGCTAAAAGAAAGACCAGAATATATGAAAACAGGAGATAAAATAAGACAAAAATAATATGTACCATCTTTTACGTGGAGGTGAAGGTATAATGCGTAACAAGGAAATCGTTGGAGATTTTGGGTTATTTGCTACTATAGTGGTAGCTATAGTAGGTGTAAGAATATTTTCTGCACCAAAGGAAGTTATAGATAAAGTAGGTAGTGACGCTTGGATAGTTACTTTAATTGCAGGAGTAGTAATTGTTTTATTACTATATCTTATATACATGGTTATGAAGAGAAATGATTTTCAAGACTTTACTAATATATTAAGTAAGAGCTTTGGTAAGATTGTTGGAGGGATATTTGCTATTATATTTGCAACTTATAGCATTTTTATTGTTTCTCTAGGAATGAGGGAGTTTGTTGAAGTAATTAAACTTTATTTACTAAGGCAAACCCCCACAGAATTAATCCTAGTTATTACTATCTTAACAGGAACTTACTTGGTTAGAGGTGAAATAGGAGACTTAGTTAAGTTTAATGAGTTTTCCTTTTGGATTATGTTTATTCCGACTTTTATAGTTTTAATACTTACAACAGTAAATGCTGATTTTACAAACCTATTGCCAGTATTGAATAATAAGCCTTCTGATTATATTAGGAGTTCTAGGTATATTCTATTTTGTTTTGGGGGAATTGAAATAGCCTACCTTATTCTTCCTTATGTAAAGAAGAAAAAAAACTCACATAGAGTACTTAGGAAAAGCATTATTTTTGTAACAATGTTTTATGCCATTATAATGGTACTTGTTTTAGCTGTATTCGCTAAAGCTCAAAGTAGAGTTTTACTGTGGCCAACTATTACTATGATAAAATCTTTAGATATACCTGGTACGTTTATAGAACGCTGGGAAGGAGCGGTAATGGCTCTGTGGATACTCTTTTACTTCACTACTTTTGTCAATACCTATTTCTTTTCTAGTGAGATTGTAAAAAATGTGCTTAAGCTAAAAGATATTAAACTATCTTCACTTTTAATTATGCCTATTATTTACGTTATAGCATTATATCCAGGAAATATAGCAGAGCTCTATGATTTTCAGTTTAAAAATATCATAGTTCTGTCAGGGGCCATATTTGTTTTTGTATTACTACCAATACTTATCTTATTAGTAGGCAAACGTAAAATTAGAGGGGGGAGCATGAATGAAGTTTAAGAAGGTTTTACCTATTGTAGTAAGCTGCATTTTGCTTAGTGGATGTTGGGATAAAGTAGAAATAGATAGGCGAAGTTTTATATCTACTATAGCTATTGATCCTGGAGTGGATATTGGAAAAGAAGAGGAGTTAAAAAGTATTAGTCCAGAAGAGCCCTTTGCCGAGAGGCAGATTAAAAAAATCAATGTAACCTTTGGATTCCCTAATATGAGTATGGCAGGTGGTGAGGGTCAGGCTGGAAATACAGAAGAACAGCATATCATGACGGAAGCTTATTCAATGGAAGATGCTGCATCAGAAGCTATGGCTAAAAGTAGTAGAAATATATATATGGGACATTCTAAACTACTTATATTAAGTAGTGATCTGTTAGGATATAAAGACACTGTTAAAGAAATAGTAGATTACCTGCAGCGAAATCCTGATATAGATAGAACTATGCAGGTAGTTGTATCGGAGGGCAAAGCTGAGGATTATACAAAGTTTAAGCCCGAAACAGAAAATAGTACGCAGCAGTATATCTCTGGGCTTATGGAGAACAGTAAGAGAAACTCTAGGATTTTAAACATAACCTTAAATGAGTTTCTCATTCTTTTAAGCGAAAATGGAAATGCGCTGATACCGAGGATAAACTTAGACAAAGAAAAAGATGAGTTAATCTTAACCGGTGCGGCTATAATTAAAGACTATGAATTAAAGGGATATTTCACTCCTTTAGAAGTTTTGGATATTCAATTACTAAGCGGTAAGTTTAATATTGGTAAAAAAGTTGTCTATATAGAAGGGCATCCTGTTGACTACATAATCGATGGATACGAAAGAAAAATGAGAGTAGAGGAAGCGGAAGATAAGTTGGCTATTAATATAGATATTAACCTTGAAGGTCAGTTATCTGCGTATTATAAAGATAAAAAAGTATTGGATAAAGATGAATTACAAAAGCTACAAAGTCTTTTTAATAATTCTATTAGTGAAGAGTGTGAAAAGGTTATAGATATCGCTAGAAGAGAGTTTGAAATAGACCCCTTTAGAATTAGAGAACACATACAAAAGTTTAGACCTGTTTTATGGAATAGGATAGAAAAAGATTGGGATAAAAAGTATAAAAACGCGTTGGTGAATGTAAGGGTTAGAACTGAAATACGAAGAATAGGGGCAGTTCAATGAATATAGTTACAAAATATGGTAATACTCTTAATATAAATCATTGTATTCGGGGGGGATAACCATGAAAAAATTTATATTAACAAGCATTGCCATAATCATTATGATATCTATAGCTTTAAGCGGCAGTAAGGTAAGTGGAAAGGTGAATCAAAATGATGTTGCCAGCAAACTTATAAGATTTCATGTGGTAGCTAATAGTGATGGTAATATAGATCAAGGATTAAAATTAAAAATAAGAGACTCTGTTTTAAAGTATATATCACCAAAGCTTAACAACTGTAAGAGTATAGAAGAATCTAGAGAAGTTATAAACAGTGAAAATAAAAACGTTAAAAAACTTGCAGAAGCCATTGTAAAAGAAAGTGGGTTTGAATATTCAGTAACTACAGCCCTTTCACAGGAGTATTTCCCCATTAAAAGCTATGGTAATATAACTCTGCCACAAGGCAAATATGAGGCTTATAGAATAATCATTGGAACAGGTGCGGGACAAAATTGGTGGTGTGTTATGTTCCCCCCATTATGTTTTGTAGATATCACAAAAGGAAATGTATCTTTTGATAAAACTGAAAAAGAGATGAAGAAAGTATTATCAGAGGAGGAGTATAGGTTAGTAAATAATACCGGGAGTGGTAAAAACATAGTTGTAAAATTTAAGTTAAGGGAAATTTTCAGCAAATTATTTAATTGAATAAAATACCTAAGGAGCTACTAGGAGGGTAATGATTTTTAATTGTTATCTGCTCATGAGGAACATCAGGAGGAAAGTATATGAAAATGATAAAAAAAAGAATATTATATACAAGTATTGTAACTATAATTATTGTATTTTCAACTACCTTTGCTATACTAATGTTTTTAGAGAGGTTAGATTATAGAAATTATCTTCAAGGACAATATAGCAAAAACATGTATGAGCTTATTAGTTCTGTACAGAACATAAGAGTAAATCTAGGCAAGTCTGCTATTGTGGGGTCTAGAGAGCAAAGTATAATAGTTTTTGAAGAGATTTTTAGACATTCAGCCACTGCAAACGATAAATTGCATTCGTTGCCACTAGATCAATCAGTTGTGGGAGACACTAGTGAGTTTTTAACTCAAGTGGGGGATTTCACCTTTACTTTAGCTAAGGCAGTATCGGAAGGAAAGGAACTTAATAATAAGGAATATGAATTAATTGACGAATTAGAGATGCAATCCTACACGCTCCAAGAACAATTAAATGCAGTGCTTGCTGAAATAAATGAAGGTAAGGTGAGATGGGGTGAAATTAGGAAAAGAAGTAGTGGTGTGTTTGCAAAAGCTGGAAATAACCTTGTGACTGAGAAATTTCAAAGCATACAAAAACAAATAGTTCAATATCCAGCATTAATTTATGATGGACCTTTCTCTGATAACATATTAGAAATAAAGCCAAAAGTAATGTCTCAAAAAGAAATAAGTGAAAAAGAAGCAATACAAGTGATAAATAACATATTTGGAGAAAACAAAATTGTAAATATTGAAAAAAGGCCGGAAGTGGGGAAAACTAGGATACCTGCCTATACCTTTTACCTAACCTTTGCAGGACGAGAGGGAACAGATAATAAAGTAGCAATAGAAGTAAGCAAAAATGGAGGCAGAATAGTATATTTGCTAGATAATAGAGCTATAGGAAATCCAACTTTAGATATGGATAAGGCAATTGACGCTGGACGTAAGTTTATTGAAAAAATAGGATATAAAAATATGGAGCCTACATATACGCTAAGTTATGAAAATACAGCAGTAATAAATTATGTATATAACCAAGGTGAAGTAACAGTTTATCCAGATCAAATAAATATTAAGGTTGCCTTAGATGATGGTAGTATTATAGGAGTTGAATCTGAAAAATTTCTTGTTTCCCATGTTGAGAAAAGAGAAATTGCTTCACCTAAGATTACTGTAGAGAAAGCACAGGAAAGAGTTGGCAAGCGACTAGAAATAAGCAAGATTGGGCTAGCTATAATACCAACTGAGACAAATAAAGAAGTTTTGTGCTATGAATTTGTAGGTTTATATAAGGATAAAAATTTCATAGTATATATTAATGCTGATACTGGATATGAACAAAGGATTTTAGAAATAATAGATACTCCTAATGGCAGGTTAACCATTTAAAAAAATAAAGAACTGAAATCATTCAAACGTTAACTTCAGTCAATAGAAGAAAGGGTATGATGTATAAAATACATATATATCCTTTCTTCTATTGAGTTATTTTTAATTTACTATTATAATTTTTAGTGATGTCATTACAGATGTTTAGTCTTGAAAATTAAAATATAAAATAAGAGGTAAAAATGATATAATGTAATATAGAAAATTAATTTAGTAACTTATGCTATAGGTGTTCATAGAATAGTTATAATGGTTATAAGGAGAGAGTGTCAATGAAAAAGAAAATAGCAGTGTTATTTGGTGGACAGTCTACTGAACATGAAGTTTCCAGAGTATCAGCAACATCAGTATTAAAAAATATTGACCAAGAGAAATATGAGGTATACCCTATTGGAATAACTAAGGATGGGCTATGGTTTGAGTATACTGGGAAGTTAGATAACATAGGGAGTGGAACATGGGAAAAGGATGAATGCTATAAAACACCAGAAGGACAAAATATTCTATTTAATAAAGCGGTAGATGTAGTGTTTCCGGTATTGCATGGGCTGTTTGGAGAAGATGGCACTATTCAAGGTATGTGTAAATTGTTAAATCTTCCTTGCGTAGGTCCGGGAGTAATGTCCTCTGCTGTTTGCATGGATAAAGTATATACTAAATACTTATTAGAAAACTTCAATATAAAACAAGCAGATTATGTGGTAATTAATGCTCATGAATATGAACAAAATAAACAAATATTGCTAGAAAAAATAGAAAGAAAACTTGGATATGCTGTATTTATTAAACCTTCTAATAGTGGCTCTTCTGTAGGAATAACAAAAGCGCATAACAAAGAAGAATTAATACTTGGAGTAGAAGAAGCATTGAAGTATGATAGGAAAGTTTTAGTTGAACAAGCTATAAATGCTAGAGAAATTGAGGTGGCTGTACTGGGAAACGATTATCCTAAGGCCTCTATACCAGGAGAGATAATTCCGGCTAAAGAGTTCTATGATTATGAAGCTAAGTATAAAAGTGAAGCATCTAAGCTTTTGATACCGGCAGCAATGTGTGAAGCTAAGCTACAGATAATTAGTGATGAGGCTATAAGAATTTATAAGATACTAGATTGTGCTGGCATGGCAAGAGTAGATTTTCTGGTGGATAAAGAAACAGAAGAAGTTTATTTAAATGAGGTTAACACTATCCCGGGGTTTACTCAAATAAGTATGTATCCTAAAATGTGGCAGGCTACAGGTAAAACCTACGGAGAGCTCATTGATGAACTAATTAAATTAGCTATAGAAAGAAATAATATATAGTAATTGCATAGGATTAGATTTATTTTACTGGTATCTAGTAAAATGCAATGAAGAGAGGGGAAGTTTTTATGACAACAGCTTTAGCTATGATTTCTGGAGGTCTTGACAGCATATTAGCGGCAAAGCTTGTAAAAGATCAAGGTATAGAAGTTATAGGGATATGCTTCAAATCCCACTTTTTTAGTGAAAAAAATGCATTGAAGATGGTTAAACAGATAGATATTCCTTTGGAGGTTGTAGATTTTTCAGAGGAACATTTTGAAATGGTGAAGAATCCTAAACATGGACATGGTAAGAATATGAATCCTTGTATAGACTGCCACGCTATGATGATGAGACACTGTGGGGAATTATTGGAAAAGTTCCATGCAGATTTTATCATAACAGGAGAAGTTTTAAATCAAAGACCTATGTCTCAAAATAGGTCAGCCTTAGATATAGTGAAAAATGAATCTGGTGTAGGTCGTAAAATTCTAAGACCCTTATGTGCTAAGAATCTTAATCCAACTGATATGGAGATAGAAGGGTTAATAAATAGAGATGCGCTTATGGATATAAAGGGAAGAAATAGGAAGGTTCAAATGGAACTAGCCGAAAAATGGGGCATTCTAGATTATCCATCACCGGCTGGTGGATGTAAGCTTACAGAACCTAATTATTCTATAAGGCTTAAGGAATTAATTGAGAATAAAGAAGAACTGTCTAAGAAGGATTTAGAGTTATTGAAAATAGGTAGGCATTTTAGGGTATCTAAAGATGCTAAGATTATATCTACAAGAACTGGAGAAGAGGGAGAATTACTAAAGCAATTTTTGACTGAAGAAGATTTAGTATTTTTAGCCGCGGATTATACGGGGTCTATGGTTGTTATAACTGGTAAAGTTACAAATGAGGATATTGAATTCGCAGCTAAAATTTCAGGAAGGTATTGTAAGGGTAAGGATGCTAATACTATATCTATTAGATATGGAAGATACACTCATCCCTTAGATAAATCTATAGATATAGCACCAGCCACAGAGGAAGAAATAAATAACTATATTCTAAATTAGCGAGAGGAGCTACAATTTATGAAGAAAAATGCGATAATTTCAGTTATCAGTAGGCAAGCTGACAGTGAGGATGAAGATGATATAATTGAGGTAGTAACACCAGGTAAGTTTTATAAAGAAGATAATTGTTATTACGCGGTATATGAGGAGACGGAAATTTCAGGAATGAAGGGAACCACTACTACATTAAGGATTGATGAAGAAAGGTTTACACTTGTAAGAACTGGAACTACTAATACAGAGATGAAGTTTAAAAAGTATGGAAGGGACTTAACGCTATACAACACACCTCATGGGGCTCTGAATCTGACGGTGGACACTAAGGAATTAAAGATGAACGTGGATGATAATGGTGGAGAAGTATTTATAGACTATGATATGATAGTAGGGAACCAGCAGATTTTAAGCACAACTTTACAAATTAACATTAAAGCATAATACAAACAAAAGCTATGTTCTAATATAGAACATAGCTTTTGTTTGTATTATTAATAATATTTTTATAGTAAGGTGTTGAATTTAGGGGAGATTAGAATAAGAGTGTGATCAAATATAACTTTTTAATCCTAAGATAGTTTTTGTGAATAAGTGTCAATAATTTAACTAGGTGAAAAATGTATAAAAAGTCTAGGAGTGGTTTTATGTTAAAAAATATTGACTATGAAAAAATAATGGAAGCTATTTGTGAAGTGAAAGGTATAAAAAGCCATGAATTATTGAAAATATTAAAAGATAAAGAGTGTAAGTATATTTTATTTTTATTGTTAAAAAAATATAGGTGCGGTGATATAGAAAGTGTTTATAGAGAGTTCTTAATTTCAAACAAAAGAGCTGTTAATTATGGATCGAAAAAGGCGGAAGAACGATTTTTTATTAATAAGGAATTTAGGGAGATGTTTTTTGAAATAGAGAGTATATTGGATGAAGTTGACTAGATTTGTATGTATAAAGATTAGAGATTTTATCTAATAAAATTCGCAAAAAAAAGAAAAACCAAAAAAACACTGGTTATTGACAAAAAAGTGTGATAAGATATTAATATTGTTTTTGAAAATAGCTAGCCCATTATGTTTATAGGGTAATTTCTATTATAAAAGCATAAGGGACACTTGTCAAGCTATTTTTTAAAATAGATTATGTGTAGGCTTCATTTTTAAAATTATATTTATATCATTCAGAAAGATTTGCTTAAAAGTAGTGTAATTGTAGAAATATTATTGAAGTGTATATAAACCTTTCATGTAGGTATACATTAATAAAACTAAGCATCTAAAAAAACATAAGTTACAGTTAATAATAAAGCATAGGGGGAATAGTTATGAGTACTAAGTACATATTTGTTACAGGTGGGGTAGTTTCATCTTTAGGAAAAGGAATAACAGCAGCTTCCTTGGGAAGACTTTTAAAGAATAGAGGGTTAAAGGTTTCTATTCAAAAATTTGACCCATATCTGAATGTGGATCCAGGAACGATGAGTCCTTATCAGCATGGGGAAGTTTTTGTTACAGATGATGGTGCAGAAACAGACTTAGATTTAGGACATTATGAGAGATTTATTGATGAAAACTTAAGCAAGAGTAGTAACGTAACTACAGGAAAAATATATTGGTCAGTTATATCAAAAGAGAGAAGAGGCGACTATTTAGGTGGTACGGTACAAGTAATACCACATATAACTAACGAGATAAAAGAAAGAGCTTATAGAGTAGCCAAAGAAAAAGATGTAGATGTTGTTATAACTGAAATTGGTGGAACTGTTGGAGATATTGAGTCTTTACCCTTTTTAGAGGCTATTAGACAGGTGAAATATGAAGTAGGAATGGAGAACGTTTGCTTTATCCATGTTACCTTAGTACCGTATTTAGGTAAGGCAGGTGAACTCAAAACTAAGCCAACTCAACATTCTGTAAAAGAGCTAAGAAGCATCGGTATTCAACCAGATATTATAGTATGCCGCTCTGAAAAGGAAATATCTAAGGATTTGAAGGGCAAGATTGGGTTGTTCTGTAATTTAGAAGCAGAAAGTGTAATTCAAAACTTAGATGCTGAGAATTTATATGAAGTGCCACTTATGCTTCACAAAGAAGGCTTGGATACTTTAGT
>CALJTN010000244.1 GCA_937976175.1 uncultured Clostridiaceae bacterium
CATAGGAGTTACGCCTAGTTCCTCAATTATGCGTTTTCTATCATATATTTCTTTTTCTGACATTCCTTTTTTATTTATTACTACTTTAACATTATCTGTGGCAAGCTGAAGTGCATCTCTGTCTCCTGTTACTATAAAAACTTCTAGGCCCTGCTCTTCTGCAAATACAGAAAGTGTTCCTATTAAATCATCTGCTTCAAAGCCATCTAATTCAAAAATATCTATAGCCATTTTATCTAACAATTCTCTAACTAAAGAAAACTGTCCAATAAGCTCATCAGGCATTTTTTTTCTTCCTGCTTTATAATCTTTATAGTCCTCATGGCGAAAAGTAGGTGCCTTCCTGTCAAAGGTCGTAACAATATAATCTGGCTCAAACTCCTCTTTCATCTTTAACAGCATGCTTGTAAATCCATAAACTGCATTTGTATAAATTCCATCAGAATTTGTTAGGGCTGGTAATGCGTAGAACGCTCTATACATAAGACTATGACCATCTAAAATTAATAATTTTTCCTTAGACACGATGAATCCCTTCTTTCTGCTATGTTAATAACTTTATATATCAATCTGCTTAACAGTTTATATTATAACAATAATATACCCTAAAAACTAACAAACTTTCTATAGTAATTGTATAAATTAAAAAAGATCTAGAAAATATCCTAGACCCTAAAGCCCACTAAAGTTACTATACAAATTTGTTTTTTTAAAATATACTCAAATCTAGTTCCCTAGATAACTCCTCTAAAACCTTTATACCACCGATGCTATTACCCTTTTCATCCAAGGAGGGCCCAATTACCCCTATGCCCATTCTTCTAGGTACTGCTGCCATTATGCCTCCACCTACTCCACTTTTTGCTGGTATTCCTATATGTACTGCAAAATTACCTGAAGCGTCATACATACCACAAGTAACCATTATAGTTTTAATTATTCTAGTGGCTTCCCGTGAAATAACTCTTTCATTATTAGAAATTATTACACCAGCATTAGCAAGCATGGCACCAATTCTCGCTATATCTCTACAATTGACCTCCATAGAGCATTGCCTAAAATATACATCCAAAACATCCTCCACATTACCCTCAATAACTCCTGTACTCTTCATAAAATAAGCCAGCGATCTATTCCTATCCCCTGTAGCTTTTTCAGAAGTATAAACATTTTCATTGATATTAATGTCAGGATTACCTGTAATCTTCCTTGTAAACTTTAGTATCCTATTAAACTTTTCCTCTGCAGTATCTCCCGTTATTAAGGAAACCGTTGCAATAGCCCCAGCGTTTATCATTGGATTTAACGGTTTTGGGTCATTATTGTTTTCTAAATTTATTATAGAATTAAAGGCAGCTTCTGTAGGCTCCATTCCAATTTTAGTGAATACGTAATCTACGCCATTGTCGATTATGGCTAGCATAAGTGTCACAACCTTTGATATACTCTGTATTGTAAACTTTGTCTCATAGTCCCCCGCAAAAAATTCTTCTCCATCAAGGGTAGTTACGCAAATACCAAGAGCCTCTCCATTAGCTTTAGAAAGCTCTGGTATATACGAGGCAATTTTACCTTCCTTTGTCCAATATCTATTTTTATCAATAATAGTATCTAATATTCTCTTCATGTTGTCCCCCCGTTATATTAAGTGCAAAATTTTATGCTTTACAAAATATTTCTATCTATAATTAATATAATAATCTATTTTATACTGAATTTGCAAACCATTTTAGAAAAATCAAGTATTCTTACAATTACATTTATTTTTTATCAAATAAATAAAGCAGGCATGATAAAATGCCTACTTTACTCTAAATCTATTTTACTAAAATTTTAACTGCATCAACATATGGGCTCATATTCTTAAGAGAATCCCACACAAAATATTTAACATATTCTGTATTTGTTTGTATTGTAAATTCATTTTGTAATTGTTTAAATTCTCCACTATTAACCTCTTGCTCATCTTTAACATAGCCTAAAAGTTTACCGTTTTTATTGTATTGAGCAATAATTAAAGTAACTTTTTTGCTTTCTTTTGAGTTATTGATAGCTTTAATAGCAATTTCGTAAGTTTTTCCTAGGTTAAATTCTGAATGTGAGCTTAATTTTTCAATTACAAAAGTCTCTGATTGACCTTCTCTTACAATTTCTGAGGTATTACGCACTCTTAATCTATGTCCTTCTGGATCTTCAGATGCAAGTCCTATAACACTTATAAGATCACCAACTTTAATTGAAGGATGCCATTTACCTTTATTATCTCCATTACTATCACCTATATAGCCTTCTACATAAGCCCTAGCTTCACCAGTACCATCATTGACATAAATGTTTTGACCTTGAATTCTTGTAACTAAACCTTTAATTTTTACAAGTAAGCCCTCTGTCTCTTCAAGCATACTGTCTTTAGTACTTATTAACTTAGGTTCTACAAGATTTATAGCTTCATCAATTACTATTAGATCCTTCGTTTCATTTGTGATCATGATTTCTGCATCTCCCTGGTATCCATCCACAACACCAGTAATTCTTACCTTTTGTCCAAGTTTTACTACAGTTGAAGATACTCCAAATATCGTTATTCCAGCTGTAGCATCTTGCACATAAATAACTTCAAAGAATGCATTTTTAGGAGTTACTGCTTCTGATTGAGCTGTTACAATTCCTTCAATAGTAAATTTCTTTCCAAAATTATCAGGTATTCCATCCTTATCAGCATCAATTCTCACTTCTGCAATTGATTTTTGTGGAATGGTCATCCAATTAATAATATTTTCCATGATAGTCTTGTTAGAATATGCATTATCTACTGCTGCAGTTTCAAAATCCGAGAAGAAAGTTGATCCAGCAACAACTACTTTACCTCCACTTGCTAATTGTTCTACCGCAAGCACATAAGCATTTCCCATAGCTATTGGTGTATTATCACCAGCTTTATCTGCATCTAAAGTTCCTGCTGTAGTATGTCCTTTTACAAGCCAATCTACAGATGCATCACTTCCATTTTTCTTTAGAATAACAGAACATCCCCTATAGGAACTGAATGTTTGGGAAGCTGGCACATTGCTAGTTAGGTGATACTTAGAAGAAGTATACTGGTCAAAGTACAACCTGAAGTTTGTTCCTCCGTTTTTAACATCATCTACTAGTGTATCATCATTAATTCTTAAGTTAGTACCGATAGCTTCTAGTATTGAGTTAGCTTGTAAAGAACTTTGATATTCATCATTAAGTTCATCTTGATCCGA
>CALJTN010000245.1 GCA_937976175.1 uncultured Clostridiaceae bacterium
TAAAAAATAAGGTATAGTAATATATAATCAACAAGCCGACCGACGGTATGTTGTGAAAGGGGTATATAATGATAAAGGAACTAGAGAAACGTGACAGAAAGCAAGAATTTTTAAATGCAGCCCTAGACTTATTCTATGAAAAGGGCTATGAAAAGACAACCATCAATGACATTATTAATAAAGTAGAAGTCTCCAAGGGCGCGTTTTACCATTACTTCATATCTAAAGAAGAGGTAATAGAAACTATTGCAGATGAATACACAGATAAAATATTAAGCATAGTAAAAAAAGTTGTAGAAAGAAAGGATATAAACGCCTTAGAAAAGTTGAATCTAGCTATAGAGCAAGTGCAAAAACAAAAAAAGCGAGAGAGTGAAAAAAGAAGAAAAATAAAAAGAGCCTTGGGCTTCCATAATGATGAAAATCTAAAGCTCAAAAAGAAAATATCTGATAAAATGAGTGATAAGTTTACGCCCTATTATCAAAAAATCATAGATGAGGCAATAGAGCAAGGAATATTTGATGTCCCTAAGTCAAAGGAACTAGCTATATTTTTGCTATCCGTGGTACAGATACTCAATACATCTATAGATGAGCTAGAAGCAAAACACTATCAAGATGATAAATTTAATAAAGAGCCCTTTCTAAAGGAGCTAGAAGAAAAAGTATTATTTTATGAAGATCTATTTCAAAGAGTATTTAATGTGAAAAGGGGTAATATCAATATAAGGATGCCCTTAATGACTAGATATTAGGTAATATAAACAATTTTTTTTAGAGCCTTCATACCGTCGGTCGGTATATTGGGATAATAAATTAAGATTAGGTGAAGATAGTATTTTATGAGGAGGATAATGATGAGGTATAGTTATATAAAAGAATTACAGGAAGTTAGCAAAAGTGATTTTTTATTAGTAGGGGGTAAGGGGGCAAATCTTGGGGAGATGCTTAAAGCTAACCTACCAGTGCCAGGAGGGTTTGTACTACTAACAAATGCCTATCAAAAGTTCATAGATCATAATCATTTAGAAGAAAATATTCAAAGTTTACTCAATAATGTAGATAAGAATGATATAGATGGGATGGAAAAAGCTTCAAAAAAGATCAAAGATTTATTTGAAAAAGGAGAAATACCAAACGAAGTCCTTGAGGAAATACATAGAATTTATAGATTTCAAGGAAATAGAGAGGTCGCGATTCGTTCCTCATCCACAGCTGAGGATTTACCTGGAATTTCATTTGCAGGACAATATAGCACTTATTTAAATGTGCAAGGAGACGAGGAAGTATATAAGTATATCAAAAAATGCTGGGCTTCTCTATGGAATGCTAGGGCAGTATCCTATAGAAAAGAGCAAAAAATAGATAATAGAGATTTAGGTCATGGGGTTATAGTACAAAATTTAATTAACTCAGAAAAATCTGGGATTTTATTTACGGCTAATCCAGTCAATGGAAGACGAGATCAAATACTAATCAACTCATCCTGGGGGCTAGGAGAAGCCATTGTAGGAGGAGAGGTAACGCCAGATCAATGGGCAGTAGATAAAAATACTAGGTCAATTGTAGAAGAAAAGATAGCTAAAAAAGAGACTATGACCATAAGAAAGGAAAAGGGAATTTTATTTATTCCTGTACCAAAGAGTAAGCAAAGAGAAATTACTCTCAATAAAAAAGAAATAGAAAATCTATTGGATTTAGCGCTTAAAGTAGAACGTTATTTTGGATCTCCACAGGATATAGAGTGGGCTTTTTCAGAGGGGAAATTCTATCTAGTACAATCTAGGCCAATTACATCCCTATATCCTATACCAAAGGTAATACAAGGGAAGGGAGGCTTTAGAATATATATCAATGTTAATAATTATTCCCAGGCGATGAAAGAGCCATTTACACCAATGGGCGTGGACATCGTGAAAAGTATTTTTGGAGGCGTGGTAGATAGGTTTATCAAGAAAAATAGTAAAGCAGACAGTCTGTGGTGGGCACAGGTCATAGGAGGAAGACTTTTCTTCGATATCACTGATTTTATGAGAACAGAAAGAAGTTGGGATAAATTTAAAAAGGAAGATCCTGCTGATAAGGATCCTATGACAACTAAGGCATTACTACAGCTAGTACAAAGAAATAGAGAAGAAATAATAGATCCTAAAAAAGCAGTTAATATGAAAAAGATGATAAATTATAATCTAATTAAGATTCTAATAAGTACAGCTGCTAAGATATCATATGGGGCAAGGTCTCCTATCAATGCAAGAAATAAAGCATTAAGTCTTGGGCAGAAAGAAATAGAAGCTATAAAGGAACAAAGAAAACAGCTTAAAACAATAGAAAACAAGCTTAGCTATCTTGAGAGAAATGGTGGAGAGTCATTCGTCACTGGGTTTGGAATAGTTTTTTATGTATGGGCCTCCTCAAGTTATATACAAAAAGCAAGAAAAATAATGGAACAGTATCTAGAAGATACTACAGACTTAGATTATGTGCAAAAATCAGTGCCCTATAGTGCAACCACAGAAATGGGTATGGAGATTTTGAGCCTTGCAAAAAGTTTTGATAAGAGAGGCAAGAAACCTACAGCAGAGGATACGGAAATCAAAAAATTTCTAGAAAAATATGGTCATAGAAATTCAATCGAGCTAGATGTTGGCATACCAGTATGGAAGGAAGACCCTCAATATGTATTGGATCTTATCAGCACCTATATAGACAATAAAAACTATCAGCAAGCAATCGATAAATTCTATCTTGGGAAAAAAGAAGCAGAAAAAGCTATACAAAGAATCAAGAGGAAACTAGAGGAAAAGGGACAAAAAGCAAAGGCTAAAAAGGTAGAAAAACTTCTAAGAGACTTTAGAGAAATGTTTGGAATAAGAGAACAATCAAAGTTTTTCATAAGACAAGTTTTAACCGTATTTAGAGAAGTGCTAATAGAAATAGGAGAAGAGTTAAAAAACAAAGGTCTTCTTGAGGATAAAATAGATGTATTTTATGTGACTATAGCTGATATAAGATCCAACAAAAACCTTAAACAATTAGTAATTGAAAATAAGGAAAACTATAATAGAGATTTAAAGAGAGTTGCACCTAGATTATTGACCAATACAGGAGAATGTATCTATTCACCAGTGGAAGAAGGCAAAGAAGGTTCACGAGTAGGCATCCCTGTATCACCGGGAGTTTATCAAGGGAAAATTAGAATACTACACAATCCAGAGGAAGGTCACAAATTAGAAAAGGGAGAAATATTAGTAACTACGGGGACAAATCCGTCATGGACTCCGCTATTTCTAAAGCTAGGAGCACTAATTATGGAAACGGGAGGTCCCATCTCCCATGGTTCTGTGGTGGCTAGGGAATATGGACTACCAGCAGTGGCAGGAGTTATAAATGCTACAACTATCCTTAAAGATGGTCAAGTTGTAAAGGTAAATGGAGAAACAGGTATCGTGGAATTAGTGAGCGCCCAATCTGCACAAGAGTAGTATGATATAACTTATAGAAAATAATAAACTTTTTATAATTTCAAATAAGTTATAATTTGCATAATTGATTTTAACAAAGTTATCTGTTAAATCTTTTAAGGGAATACTTTGTTCTATTTATTGATACAGAGAGGCGTGAATATACCATGAAAAGAAAGAATGTGATGATTTTATTTTCAAGTATTGTAATTGCAATGCTAGGTTACGGCATCGCTATGCCATTATTTCCATTTTATATCGAAAGGTTAGGTGGTGGAGGTAAACAATTGGGGCTCCTATTAGCAAGCTATGGAGTAATGCAGTTAATATTTGCTCCAGTATGGGGAAGTCTTTCTGACAGGTATGGAAGAAAACCGATATTGCTAATAGGAATGATGGGACTAAGTAGTTCAATGATTTTATTTGGATTTTCAACTAAGTTATGGATGCTTTATGTAGCTCAAATGCTATCAGGAGCCCTATCATGTGCTATGTTTCCCGTATCTATGGCGTATGTTAGTGATATTAGTGAGAGTCAAGACAGAGGAGGGGCCATGGGGAAGGTAGGGGCAGCTGTAGGTCTTGGAATGATTTTAGGGCCTGGATTTGGAGGAATGTTGGCGGGACAGTCTCTATCTAGACCGTTTTTCATCGCTGCGGCATTCTGCGCATTAACATGCTTCATCATACTCTTTGGTTTACCAGAGTCTCTACCAAGAGATAAGCGCCCCAAGACCATAGAAAAGATTGAATTCTTACAGGTGAAGGGAGTATGGCAAGCAATGTTTACACCCATGGCATTTGGGCTATTTACAGCCTTTGCAGTTAATTTTGGGAAATCCAATTTTTCAAGTGTATATGGGCTTTATGCATTAGAGAAGTTTAACTACGGACCACAGGAGGTGGGAGGTATTCTGATGGTAATGAGTTTTGTTTACTTAATGGCTCAAGGGGTATTAGTAGGACCTTTAACTAAAAAATTTGGAGAAGAAAGGGTAATAAAGATAGCTCTAATCGGAAACTCCATTGGATTTATATTAATGTTAATGGCAAATAGCTATATTTTTATAGTTTTATCTATTAGTTTCTTTATACTACTAAATGCCCTTTTAAAACCTTCTGCTTTGGCTTTTGTATCAAAAAATGCTACCATAAGTCAAGGGGTAGCTATGGGAATCACAGAATCCTATATGAGTCTAGGGAGAATAATAGGGCCCATATGGGCAGGTATGATCTTTGATATTGATATAAATTATCCATTCATAAGTGGGACAGTGATTTTTCTATTGATGTTTTTAATAAGTCTAAGTTTAGGAAAAAGAACGATTAAATCCTATGAAGTATAATAAAGGAGAAGTATGATAACTTGTTTTACTAAGTTCAATAACACAACTATGATTGATGTGAGTAAGTAAATAAAGCTTGTTAAAAAGGTGTATAGAAGTATAGTGATTAAAGAAAGTCGATAGAAATTTTATACATAAGCTAAATAATAATAATTAAAAATGCATTAAAACATAGTAAAATATGATACAATGAGTAGAATTTAAATAGACAAAAGGAGTTTTATATGAGTACATTTTTTTTAATTATTATTTATATGGCTTTTATTAGCTTAGGATTACCAGATTCTTTACTAGGAACAGCTTGGCCTATTATGCAGAGTGAGTTTAGCGTTCCTTTAGGCGCAGCAGGCTTTATTTCTATGACGATAGCTGGAGCAACCATTATTTCAAGCTTAATGAGTGGCAAGATTATTGGTCGTTTTGGAACCGGAAAGATAACATTTATCAGTTGCTTAATGACAGCGGGTGCACTTTTGGGCATTTCCATCATGCCTTCGTTATTTTGGTTTTTTATCTTAGCGATTCCCCTTGGTTTAGGGGCTGGAGCTGTTGATGCTGGACTTAATAACTACGTTGCACTGCATTATAAAGCACATCATATGAGCTGGCTACATTGCTTTTGGGGAGTTGGGGCTACACTTGGACCCATCATTATGTCTTGGTACATTGCAAAAGGA
>CALJTN010000246.1 GCA_937976175.1 uncultured Clostridiaceae bacterium
GCTGGAATTGTGGATACTAACAAAACAACTCAAGAAGAAATATTACGATTATCAGCTAAGTTTTTATAGGATAAGGAGTGATTAAAGTGATTTCAAACAAAATAAAAGGTATTAATAAAGAAAATGTATCAACTTGGGTAATGAATAATGTTATTTTTCTAGTTTTATTTTTATTATTGCTAGTGATAATTATTATTGAGCCAAAATTTCTTTCAGTAAACAATTTCCGTAATATTTTATCACAGGCATCAACTCGTATTATTATAGCATTAGGAGTTGGAGGACTAATTATTACGCAAGGCACTGACCTTTCTGCAGGGAGGCAAGTTGGTATGGCAGCACTTTTAAGTGCATCCTTGCTACAATCATCTAGTTATGCCTATCGTATGTATCCAAATCTACCTGAGTTACCAATTTTTGTTCCTATATTACTTGCAGCGTGCGTAACAGGAATTTTTGGATTTGTTAATGGAGTTGTTATAGCAAAACTAAAAGTAACACCCTTTATTACCACATTAGGTACTATGATTATAATATATGGATTAAATTCAATCTACTTCGATCGTCCACCATATGGAGCTCAACCAATTGGAGGATTAGATGAAAGATATATGGGCTTTGCCCAAAAGAGTATTAATATAGGTGGTTTTATGTTGCCTTATTTGGTTATATACGCTACTATTGTAACAGTTCTCATTTGGGTTATATGGAATAAAACTCGCTTAGGTAAAAATATTTATGCTATTGGTGGGAATCCTGAAGCAGCTGCCGTATCAGGGGTTAACCTAGTAAAAAACCTTGTAGTTATTTATGTTATTGCAGGTATACTTTACGGATTTGCAGGGGCATTAGAAGCAGCTCGTGTAGGTAGTGCTACGAATAATACTGGTAATATGTACGAGCTAGATGCAATTGCAGCCTGCGTTGTAGGTGGTGTTTCCTTTAGTGGCGGTATTGGTACTGTTGGTGGCGTAGTTACTGGAGTTTTAATTTTCCAAGTAATTAACTACGGCTTAGCATTTATCGGTGTTAATCCTTATCTACAATACATCATTAAAGGTTTAATCATTATCACAGCTGTTGCTGTAGATACTCGAAAATACATTAAGAGAAAATAAGTATCTTTCTTAGGTTCTCTATATAAAAGAAGATTTATAACAAAATAATATAAGAGGTAGTTTTTACCATGAAATAAAAACTGCCTCTTGTTGCATATTGGGAGGTAGGAATATGGCAATATTAGTTTGTGGAGGCGCAGGATATATAGGTTCTCATTGTGTATACGCCTTAAGGGATAAAAAAGAAGAAGTTATAGTTATTGATAACTTACAAACAGGTCATATAGAAGCAGTTCACAAGGAGTCAAAATTCTATAAAGGTGATATAAGGGATAGAGAACTACTAAATAGAGTTTTTAGCGAAAATTCCATTGAAGCTGTAATACATTTCGCAGCAAATTCCTTAGTGGGTGTAAGCATGCAGGAGCCCTTAGCTTACTATGATAATAATGTTCACGGAACACAAGTGTTGCTTGAGGTAATGAAGCATCATAATGTAGATAAAATTGTATTTTCTTCTACGGCTGCAGTTTATGGAGAACCTGAAAGTGTTCCTATTTTAGAAAGTGACAGAACGCAGCCAACTAACCCCTATGGAGAAACTAAGCTGGCTATGGAAAAAATGATGAGATGGGCGGATGAAGCTTACGGAATTAAATACGTTTCTTTACGTTATTTTAATGTAGCAGGTGCGCATGTATCTGGTTCAATAGGCGAAGATCATAATCCGGAAACACATTTGATTCCACTTATTTTACAAGTTCCCTTAGGGAAGAGAAATCACATAACTATATTTGGCGAGGATTATGACACACAAGATGGTACCTGCGTAAGGGATTATGTTCATGTTAGTGATTTAGTAAATGCGCATATCTTAGCTTTAAAGAAACTTAGAGAAGGTATTGACAGTACGGTTTACAACTTAGGAAATGGAAATGGTTTTAGTGTCAAAGAAATGATTGAAGCTGCAAGGCGAGTAACAAAACATGAAATACCAGCAGTTATAGGCGAAAAACGAGCTGGAGACCCTGCAATACTGGTTGCTTCTTCTGAAAAGGCAATGAATGAACTTGGATGGAAGATTGAATATACAAATATTGAAGATGTAATTGCAGCTGCGTGGAATTTTCATGTAAAGAATCCAAATGGTTTTTAATTAATGACTATTAAAGACTAAACAAATAATAACTGTTTAGTCTTTTGAAATGTTGTTAAACTAATTAATATTGCACCACTGGTGGTGCTAACTTAATTTTTAGAAAATAAGGGGTGAGATGATGACCATTAATATATATTACGAAATAGATAGACTAATGCAATATGGATTAAATCAAGGGCTCATTGAAGAAAACGATGTAGTTTACTCTAGAAACCTAGTACTTAGAGTATTAAAGTTAGAGGACTATGTTAGTGCAGCAGTACCAAAAGAAAAACTAGAATCCCCAATGCCTATTTTAGAAAACATAATAAGCTGGTCTTATGAGAAGGGTATATTAGAGTCAAATAGTCCTGTGTATGCTGATTTGTTTGATACAGAAATAATGAATTGTTTAATGACTAGACCATCAGAAATCATAAGAAAGTTTAATAGTTTATATATTGAAAGCCCAGAAAAAGCTACAAACTATTACTATGACCTAAGTAAGTCTTCTAACTATATAAGAATGGATAGAATAGCTAAAGACCAAGTATGGAAATCTCAAACTGCATATGGGGAGATAGATATTACAATAAATCTATCAAAACCTGAAAAAGATCCTAAGGCCATTGCAGCAGCAAAAAATATAGTTTCAAGCTCCTATCCAAAGTGTTTATTATGTAAAGAAAATGAAGGGTACTATGGACGGGTTAATCACCCTGCGAGACAAAATCATAGAATAATTCCGTTAACATTAAAGGGTGAGCAATGGTTTATTCAATATTCACCATATGTTTATTATAATGAACATAGCATTATTTTCAAAGGAGCTCATGAACCTATGAAAATATCAAAGGAAAGCTTTGATAGGGTTTTAGAGTTTGTAGAAAAATTTCCTCATTATTTCATTGGTTCAAATGCAGACCTACCTATAGTTGGAGGCTCCATATTATCCCATGATCATTTTCAAGGGGGGAACTATGTATTTGCCATGGCAAAGGCGGTCATAGAACATGAATTTGAAATTGCTGGCTTTGAAGAAATTGAGGCAGGTATTGTGAAATGGCCTATGTCAGTAATCAGACTGAAATCTAAAGATAGAGAAAAACTTTCAGAACTGGCAGA
Source organism: uncultured Clostridiaceae bacterium (assembly GCA_937976175.1). GTDB lineage: Bacteria > Bacillota > Clostridia > Clostridiales > Clostridiaceae > Clostridium_AD. The sequence continues at coordinate 3,322 of CALJTN010000246.1, forward strand.
ACACATATTAAATAGCTGGAAAGAGTATAGTGATAACGAAGCTAGAATATGGGCATATACTAACGACACTCCTCATAACACCATAACACCAATAGCAAGAAAACGTGAGGGATACTTTGAGTTAGATTTAGTTCTTAGAAACAATAGAACTAACGAAGAGTTTCCAGATGGAATTTATCATCCTCACCAAGAACTTCATCATATTAAAAAAGAAAACATTGGACTTATTGAGGTAATGGGACTTGCGGTATTACCAGCAAGGCTTAAGGATGAGTTAGAGAAATTAGCTTATTATTTAATCAATAAAGGATCAGAAGTACAGCTAAGGGATCAACCAGAGCTTGAAAAGCATTTAAGTTGGTATGCTGAAATAGTTGAAAGATATCAAGAAATTTCAGAAAATAATGTTATGGAAATACTAAAAAAAGAAGTTGGTTTAAAGTTTGCAGCTGTGCTTGAGCATGCTGGAGTATTTAAACGTGATGATGCAGGTCAAAAAGCTTTCTTTAAATTCATGGAGAGCATATAGAATATTATAAGAAAGAGTTTCTTTAACTGGTGACTTAACATAAGCATAAAATAATAATAAAGTGGGTGGAGTTATGTATTTAGGAGTAGATTATTATCCAGAGCACTGGGATATTAATATGTTAGATGAGGATATAGAGGGTATAGAAAAGCTTGGAGCAAATATAGTTCGAATGGGTGAATTCGCTTGGCACTTAATGGAAAAGGTGGAGGGGGAGTTTGATTTTTCCTTCTTTGATATGGTAATAAAAAAACTTAACAAGAAAAACATAAAGGTAATGTTCGGAACACCAACAGCTACATTTCCAGCGTGGCTTGCTAAAAAACATCCAAGTATTTTGTCTAAGGATGAAAATCTTCAACCTAGAGTATTTGGTGGACGCAGACAATATTGCTATAATTCTGATACATATAGAGAATACAGTAATAAAATTGTAGCAAGGTTAGTTGAGCATTATAAGAATGAAGCAGCAATAATTGCATGGCAGATTGATAATGAATTTGGTCATGAAGGCAGTGATATGTGCTATTGTGAGCAGTGTCAAATAAAGTTTCAAACGTACCTAAAGGATAAATACAAAACCATAAACAATTTAAATGAAACCTATGGAACAATTTTTTGGGGGCAGACCTACAATGATTTTAACGAAATTCCTACCCCTTTAAAGACTATTACAACTCATAACCCTACCTTGCAGCTAGACTGGGCTAGATTCAGATCACATTCATTAAATAGTTTCGCTAATGGTCAAACTATGTTGGTAAAGGAACTTAAAGCGGATTCCCAACAAGTAACAACAAATGTGTCCGGTGGATTTTTTACAAAATGGTTTGACCATGAGGAAAACGTTAAAAATTTAGATTTTGTTTCTTATGATAACTATCCAGTTTGGGGAGGGCTTAAAGAACCAATTCCTAGAGCTGAAATAGCAATGACTCATGATTTTAATAGGGGGCTTCTTAATAAAAATTATTGGATAGTAGAACAACTTATGGGTGCTCAAGGACATACAGTTATTGGGTATTTACCAAGACCAAACCAAGCAAAGATGTGGTCATACCAAGCCTTTGCTCACGGATGTACAAATATGCTTTATTTCAGATGGCGTGGCATGACTAGAGGTGCAGAGCAGTTCTGCTTTGGCATTGTAGACCATGACAATAAACATGGTCGAAAG
>CALJTN010000247.1 GCA_937976175.1 uncultured Clostridiaceae bacterium
GCTTGAAAATCTCATGGCAGACGGTATTAAGGTAACTATTGTAGAAATGCAAAGTAAAATAACACCAAATCTTGATGAAGATATGGCAGCTTTTTTAGAAGATGCATTAATTAAGAAGAAGATTACTATATTAAAAAATACAAGTATTGTTAGTATTGATGAACATAATGTTACATTAAAAGATGGTAGGGAAGTAAAAAGCGATATGGTTATTATGGCTACAGGAGTAAGACCTAACGTTTCACTTGCAAAGGAAGCAGGGGCTCAACTTGGAGCCAGTGGTGCAATTACAGTTAATAGTAAGATGGAAACCAGCGTAAAAGATATTTATGCTTGTGGTGATTGTATTGAGACCTTCTCAGTAATTACAGGAAAACCTGTGTACAGACCGCTCGGTTCAACTGCAAATAAAACAGGGAGAATTGCCGGTGATGTACTTACTGGCGGTACTTTAGAATACAGAGGGAACTTAAGCACAGGAATATTTAAACTCTTTGATATGACCATTGCAAATACGGGATTAAGTGAAAAAGAAGCTGTGGCTGAAGGATATGACATAGTTGTATGCCATAACATTAAGCCTGATAAACCGGATTATTTTCATGGAAAAGAAATGGTTATAAAGGCTATTGCAGATAAGAAAACAGAAAGATTATTAGGTGTACAAATCGTAGGTTACGAGGGTGTTGACAAGAGAATAGATGTCTTTGCAACATTAATTACTTATGGCGCAAAGATTGACGAACTTTTCCATTTAGATCTTGCATATGCTCCTCCATTCTCAACAACTAAAGATCCTATTCATTATACAGGAATGATATTAGACAATGCATTAAATAAAAATAGACCAATTATTACAGCAAAAGAGGTTCACAGCTTAATTAAAAGTGGTGAAAAAATACAGGTTATAGATGCTAGAGTTAATAAGCAGTATGATGAATCGCATGTAAGTACAGCGGTAAATGTGCCTCACAGTAAGTTAAGAGAAGAATCAGTGGAACTGAATAAAGACATTTTAACCATAACTTATTGTAATAAAGGTGTAACAGGAAATGCAGCACAAAATATATTGATTAACCATGGTTTTAAAAAGGTATATAACCTTTCCGGTGGCCATAAATTCTACAAAGCAACTAAAGAAAAATAATATAATTTCACTGAAAAGAATTAAAATCATAGAACTTTACACATGCAGAATGAAACTAATTCACCTGACAAGATTATTTTTAAATCTGATAATAAGTAAACAATAACTAGATATTGTTTGCTTATTTTTTTATTGGCATTCGAAGAGTGTCGAAATATGTTTATCGACAGTAGTTGCAATATACAACAGTTTTGCATTACAATCAATTTAGAGGTGATAAGATGAAAAACCAAGGAAGTCATTATTTAAGAGAGTTAATTAGAATACTTGTACGGAACTTAGGAATTTTAGAAAAAGGTGAGGCAACTTGTTGTGGCACTACTGTATCGCAATGTCATGCTATTGTTGAGATTGGAAGAACAAATGAAATAACACTGAATGAACTTGCGGTATTACTCGGATTAGATAAAAGTACTATGAGTAGGACAATAAATAATTTGGTGGACTCAGGGATAGTAATTAGAGAATTACATGCAGAGGATAGAAGGTACGTTACTATCAAACTGACGAATGAGGGCACAGCGGTATTTAAAAGTATAGAAGGAAGTATGGAACAGTATTATAAGAGTATTTTTTCATCAATACCTGAAGAAAAAAGAGAACAGGTATTTGAAAGCTTACAATTAATTGTAGATGCAGTAAAACAAAATAAATGTTGTTAATGAAAGGAGTATTAATTATGGATAAGAATATTAAGGACAGTGTTAAATCATATTATGGAGGAATTGCAAAGAAGGTAAGTGGAAGTTCTAAGTCATCTTGTGGCTGCGAAAGTAGTTGTTGTGGGGATATGACTAATAATTCAAACATTTATACTAAGGAATATTTAGAAGGCTTACCAGTGGAGGCTGTTAATGCCTCTTTAGGATGTGCTAATCCAATACTTTTAGCAGCATTCAAGAAAGGTGAGACAGTATTAGATTTAGGTAGTGGTGGAGGAATTGATGCTTTTATATCTTCAAAGTATATAGGCGAAGAGGGAAAAGTTTACGGTCTTGATATGACAGATGAAATGCTAGAATTAGCAAATAAAAACAAAGAAAAAATGGGAGTAAGCAATGTGGAATTTATAAAGGGCTATATTGAGGACATTCCACTTGAAAAGGAAACCATAGATGTTATTACGTCAAACTGCGTAATTAACCTTTGCGAAGATAAAGAGGTGGCTTTAAGAGAGGCATACAGAGTTTTAAAAAAAGGTGGCAGAATCGCTATAGCGGATATTGTTCTATTAAAAGAAGTTCCTGAAGATATGAAACGTAGTGTTGAAATGTGGGCAGGTTGCATTGCTGGAGCATTAGATATTAAGACCTATGAAGATATACTTAAAAGAGTTGGATTTAAGGATGTTCAGATTACACCGGTGAATATCTACACTAAAGATATTATCGAAAGTATTGCAAAGCAAAAGAACTTAGGTGATGTATATAGTGAAATTGATGCTGACTTGCTACATGGTGCTTATGCAGGTGCCCATGTTAAGGCGTATAAGTAAATATAGAGGTGTAATTATGGAGTTTAAAATAAGAGAAGCGAATATTAAAGATATCCCATGCATAACCAATATATATAATGAAGGCATAGAAGATAGAATTGCAACCCTTGAAACAACTCTAAGAACTAATGACGATATGAATCAGTGGCTTACTAGCAGAAGTGATAGATTCAAAGTCATAGTTATTGAAGATAATTATGGGATAGTACAGGGCTGGGCATCAATAAATGTATTCAATTCAAGATGTTGTTATAGCGGTGTTGGTGATCTATCTATATATATTCAGCGGGATATGAGAGGGAAGGGACTTGGAAAACTTCTATTAGGGTATCTTGTGGAAACAGCGAAAAAAAATGAATTCCACAAACTTATTTTAAGTACCTTTGACTTTAATAAGGCAGGGAAGCGACTGTATGAATCCTTAGATTTCCGAGAAGTGGGCACTTATTATGAACAAGGAATCCTTGATGGTAAATTTGTTAATGTAACTATTATGGAAAAGATTCTATAGTAAAAAATCAAAGAGATACTAGATTATGGAGCCATAAATTCTATAAATCAACTAAAGAAAAATAATATAAGTTTTCTTGAAAAGAATAGAAATAATAAAGGTCTTTAGTGTATGTGGATACACTAAAGACCTTTTATAAACCCTTTATATAGCAGCTTAATAGAAAAATAGTTAGGATAAATACTGCCAAAATTGATTGACATTTATTTACTTTCGAGGTATCATATGATTATAAGCGAATATGTTAATTTAAAGCCTTGTTTACCTAGATATATTTCATTCATAAAATTAATTTGAATTTAATTT
>CALJTN010000248.1 GCA_937976175.1 uncultured Clostridiaceae bacterium
CTCTACTATTAATACATCTTTTCCTTGAATTTCGAAGTCCAGGTCTTTTAAAATTCTTACAACTCCTGAAGTTTCAGTGGAATTTCCATAGCTAGAAACTGCCATAAAATCCATTTTGCACGGAATTGTAATTTCTTTTAATAAATCTGACATAAATATAACGGATCCTTTTAAAACACCTATAAGTATAAGTTCTTTACCTGAATAGTCTTTACTTATTTTTGCCCCCATTTGTCTAATTTTATCCCTTAATTCATCTTCGCTGTATAGTACTTCTTTAATATCATTGTTCATTCTTATTCCTCACTTTCAATTCTAATCTGCAATATATTTTGTGTGTCCTTTGAAACCTTAAATTTTTCACTAACCCTATATCCAACTACCCAACCTATATCATCCCCAAAACATATTAAAGGTATTTCATTTCTTTTAGATTTAGGTATCTTTAAATCCATAAACAAATCTTTTAACTTTTTGCTACCCTTCATGCCTAGTGGAGTAAATCTATCTCCCTCTTTTCTATGCCTAATTGTTATTGGCTCCAAAGTCTTGTCATAGTCAAAATACTTAATACAATCGTTTCCTTTAACCTCCACAAATTTACCCTTAGGTTCAATTTTAAGTTTTACTATTTTATTTAAAGGATAAATGACGTTATTCTCATTGATATTTAAAAAATACTCATTATCGTTAACTTCCGTGGCTTTTACATTTATATATATATGTATACTTCCATAACAGTTTTCCACTACTATATTCTGAGGCAACATCACAGTTTTACCTGTCTCATGCTTCTGAAGCTCTATAATACTATATACATGGACCTTTTCAAAATTGTACAAGTTATTATTTACTTCTAATAATGCATACCTAATAATCCTACTTATAATTGCCTCATGTTCTAAAAAGGCTTTTTTATCTAAGGTAACCCTTCGCTCACCTATGTCACAATACTTTTTATACTCTTCATTAGCAACGGTTTCTAGATAATCGTTATCCTTTTTAACAATATCTGATAACCGGTTTAAGGTTTTAATTATATCTTTATTAAAGTTTTTTTCAATGTACGGGATCAAATCTAACCTAACTTTATTTCTCCCATAAATATTTTCTAAATTTGATTTATCTATCCTTGGATTTATATTATTCACCTGGCAATACTCTTCTATTTCCTTTCTACTAAGGTGAAGTATAGGCCTTACATACATTCCGTCCCTAACAGGCCTTATGCCTACCATACCGTCAATACCAGTTCCTCTCATTATCCTCATTAATATAGTTTCGGCTTGGTCATTAGCATTATGTGCTAATGCAATTTTATCAGCCTTTAATTTGGTCTTAAGATCATCAAAGAATTCATATCTTACCTCACGCCCTGCCATCTCACAAGACATACCTTTTTCCTCTGATATCTTATGTATATCTACTTTTTTACTATAGAAATCAATACCCAAGATCTCACAAGTTTTTTTTGCATATTCCTCATCTTTATCAGATTCATCGCCTCGAAGACAATGATTTACATGAGCACCAAGAAGTATAATACCTAACTCCGCCTTAAGATCATTTAAGATATACAGCAGACATATGGAATCAGGTCCGCCAGAAACTGCAACTATAACCTTTTCTCCCTTATGAAACATGGAATTTTCTTTTATAAAACCCATAACCTTTTCTGACAAAACTTTCACTTCCCAAACTTATTTTTTAAAATATTCTACTGTTTTTGTAGAATTATATATTTTAAATCTCATATTACTATATCATATATAATATAATATAATAATATTTTTTTTTATTTTTCTAAATATTACTGTAAAAAGGAAAAATGAAGAATGTAAAAGAGGCTCTTTCTTCCCGCAAATACTTTCTTCATTTTTCACTTTTTTCTTATTATATATACCTGATTACTATGAAAATTTATATAAAATTCGGTTTTTCTACTAAAACACATTAGTATAAGCTATATATCTTTGAGACAAGAACTGTCATATCGTCTTTTACCCTATTGCAACTTAGCTTCTTTGCCTCTTCTAGTAACCCTTCAGCTAACTCCTTAGGATTTATGCAGCTATTCTTACCCAGATAATCAACTATCCAATCTACCCGCCCCACGTTTTCATCATTATAATCTAGCACCCCATCACTAAGCATAACTATAATATCTCCATTTTTTAATTTTGCTTGCTGTATGTCTATATCTGCCTTATCTAAAACACCAATAGGGAGAGATTTGGATTTTATAATCTGTAGCCTATCTCCAGATTTTAAAAAGGTGGCAACGGCACCCACTTTCATAAAATCAATTTCACCAGTATATAAGTCTATACTACTTAAATCTATAGTTGAAAACTTTTCTTCTTCTGAAAATCTTAATGTCATTATTGAGTTTACAGTGTTGATAGCTGTGACCTTACTAAAACCTGCCGATGTAAATTTTTCTATTAATTCAACAGCGGCCTCACTTTCTCTACCCGCCACAGGTCCCGATCCCATACCGTCACTAATGATTGACATATAGCTGCCATCGGAAAGTTTTCCAAAACTATAGCTATCTCCATTGCATGTTTCTCCCTCTTTGCACTGCCTAGCTACATTTGATACCACATGAAATTTAGGTGTTTCTTCAATGGTTACCTTGCATATGCTTGTTTTAGGATCTATACTGCACCCTTCGTCACTAACACACATGCACTTACCTGTGACAGTATTTATAACAGGCAATAACTCTTTTACACACATTTGTCTTCCACTACAAGAATTAAGTGAAAATTTAATAGTCAATCGTCCAAGCTTATTACTCAAACACATTAGATCATTGTACTTGATTCTATTTTTATCCAAAGCTCTACATAGAAGCTTTTCCATGGAAGTATCTATTTGAATTTCAGAATTAAAATCCTCAACAATCTCTCCTACAGAATATGCCATATTGTTAATTTGGTTCGCTAAAAGCTCTCTACCCTCACTAAGTCTCGTTCTCCACATTTCGCTTATAATATGCTTGTTAACGATGTCTTCTGTATTTTTAAGTATTGCAGTTCGCTTTATACACTTCCTCTCAATTTCTTCAGGAACACTATCAATCTTACGCTCAAAGTTTTGAATCAATTCTTCAAATGCTGCATATGTATAATGTAACTCTCTTTTCCAACACATAGAATTCATATTACAGTTACTACACACTCTATCCGCAAGATTTTCAACTAACGCACTACTCTTGCCTTTCATTGCTAGTTTTTCATTATCTACTAAGTTATTTAATATATCTGACATATTAGAAAGCACATCTGAAAACTTATTTAACCTACCTACAAAAGTATCTTTAATTTTATTTATATACCCTTGATCAATGCTCTGCTTCTTTTTATCTGAATTAAATTCTATAGACAATTCCTCGTATACTTTTAGTGGTATTAGTAAAAATATTCCCATTGCTACCAAAGCTTCAAATATTATAAATTCTGATCCTGTAATGCAATATATTTTTATTATTGAAAAAGCTACTAAATAAGCTGCTGCACTTAGCCACTTTCCTGTTTCTTTAAAAACACCTGTTATTAAGCCACAGATACCATACATTCCTATAAAAATAATCATATTTTCAGAAGGCATTCCTACGATAATGCCCATAGCAACTCCTGATGCAGCACCCGCACCACTTCCATTAATATAAGCTATTACTATAACAAATGACAGACTTAAAATATTTGTAATTGATACGTTGAAAATATTAAGTCCCCAAGTACCTGCTATAATTAAAGAGCTTATAATGGACATACTAATTATCTCTTCATTTGAAAATATATGCTTTGTTTTAATTTCTTTAAAGCATAAAAGACTATAGTCTAGAATAAAATATAAAGGAAAGATACATAAAACTAGAAAAAATGAATTTAAAAAAGCCATTAATACGCTTACTCTAATAATAAAAAAATTGTAAATAAATAACTCAAATATAATAATAGTAAACATACTAGCTAATGCTCTAGTTTTCGCTTCTACTTTATTAAAAATGTGACTCAAAAGAGCAATTGTAACTATTATCATTAAATATGATGGTAAGCCCTTTAAAGTATCATATAGAGTAATATAGCCTATAAATGTTCCACCGGCCGTAATCAGTGATATCCTATCATTATTAATAAATATGGTAGCTATTAGAAAAGCTATCCCAAATGGTGCAGTATTATTAAGAAGTAGCACCCTACTTATTAATAAGCTTACTATAAAGTAAACAATTCCTCTGATAATTAAATTAATATTTAGTACATTTTTCTTTTGTGCTTGCTCTTTTATCTTCCTAAGTCTTTCGTATGGAAATATATCAATCCCATATTGCATATTATAAATCACCCGCCTTTAATAATTAGGATTTCATTATAACAAAGGCTTATGGAAATAATTGTCATAAGGTGAATGCTTATAAATTTTTTATGAGACACTAACTTGTATATTTTTTATGTCCAAATTTTATAATAACCTATAATATGAAAAAACCTACCATATTTATATAGTAGGTTTTAAAATATTAAATGAAGCCTGTCACTTAATGCCATTATATATTTGAAGAAATTATATTTATATGTTCTCTTGTACTTATATATGTCTAATGTGATTTTATAATTTTTAGATATTTTTCGAAAAAAATAACTCACAAGTTTCCTTGTGAGTTATGGTAGCGGAAATAGGACTTGAACCTACGACCCTTCGGGTATGAACCGAATGCTCTAGCCAGCTGAGCTATTCCGCCATATTTGGTTGCGGGGACAGGACTTGAACCTGCGACCTTCGGGTTATGAGCCCGACGAGCTACCAGCTGCTCCACCCCGCGATGTTTGGTGCTGAAGACCGGAATCGAACCGGTACGGTGTTTAACCACCGCAGGATTTTAAGTCCTGTGCGTCTGCCAGTTCCGCCACTCCAGCTTGCTGTTAAATAAGTTTCATTTTAAAAACAATTTCAATTCTATACTAATACCTTAAATATGTCAATATGTTTTTAAAAATCATTTAAATTTCAAAAATCATAACTTGTTAAAATGGTAGCGGAAATAGGACTTGAACCTACGACCCTTCGGGTATGAACCGAATGCTCTAGCCAGCTGAGCTATTCCGCCATGTTTGGTTGCGGGAGCAGGACTTGAACCTACGACCTTCGGGTTATGAGCCCGACGAGCTACCAACTGCTCCATCCCGCGATATTTGATACCGAAGACTAAACTCCAATCAATACTGTGTTTGATTACTATAGGATTATGAATCCTATTAGTCTACCAGTCTCACCATTTCATCTTGCTTACTTGCAAGGTGTTACTTCTCAGCAACATGTTTTATTATATATTATATATAAGCTATTGTCAATAACTTTTTGTTTTTTTAAATAGGAACTAAATACTTAGTTCCTACAGGTTTACTAATAACTTGAAGTTTTTTTACTATATCCTCTACCTTTTCCTTCTTGATGTTTTTTAACATCCTGGGATCTTTCTTCACTATCTTTTAGGAATTTAGACATTATATCCTCAAAATTACATGTATTTGCTTTGCTTTTTTCCTTTTCCCAATCTATCTCCATTGGTTTAATAGATTTTTTAGGTACTCCAGCTTGTTTTATAGATAAACTTATTTTACCATTATCATCTACAGAAATTACTTTAACTTTTACTGTATCATTTTCTTTAAGATGATCATTAACATTTTTAACGAATGTATCTGAAACTTCAGATATATGCACTAATCCTGTCTTACCCTCCACTTCTACAAACGCACCAAAATTAGTGATATTTACTACTTTACCTTCTACAATACTTCCAGCCATTAAGGTCATATTAAAAAGTTCCTCCTCAAAAATAATGTTTTTATTTTATATATTAATTTAATAATAAGCATAACAATAATTATAGCACTTAGTTTTTATTATCCATTACAGGAGTTTCACCTTCTTTAACAAGTCCTAGGATTTCTCTCGCTAGCTTCTCAATGTATTTTTTAGTTTTAGATAATTCTACTTCATCCTGTAATATTTTCTTTTCTTCATTTTTCTTTTGTAATTCAAGATTATACTTTTGTAATTCTTCCTTTTGTCTGCTCATGGTTACCTGTTGTTGAACCAACACATAACAGACATATACCAGAATAAAAACCAATATGACACTCTTAATACTAAATTTTTTTTTCATTTTTCATACCCTTTTCCTCTCAATGGAATGAGTATTTTTTACGTTACCTAAATCTATTTTAATTTGTATTTCACATTTCTTCAAGCTATTTCTTTATAATTTATTTTATTTTTTTATTCTGAGCTTATAAAGCAATAAATATGCTGGGTATAAAATAGCATTCAATGCAACTCTAAATACTTTGCCATTGAGTTTTAGTAATTTATATTGAACCCTTATAAAAGATCTACTTACGACTTTTATATATAAGCACACTCCTAATATTAAACATACATATACATAAAAATTTATATATGCTTCATTAGTATACATTAAAAATATAAAAACCACTATAGAAGTTAATACCCAAAATAGAATATCCTGTATTATAGTCAAAATCTTATTAGGATTCTCAAATCCTCTTATCAATCTATATATATCAAAAAATACTCCAGTTATTATTCCTGATAACATGCTGAAAACTATAAGCCTAACTTGGTTTAATAAAGAAATCATCATAACTTTTCTACCTAAACAATCTTGATATTATACTATCTTTTTTAGCTTTAATTTTATCATTAGTATACACACAAGAATCCATTTTTCCAGTTATTACTACATCTCCATTTTGTACATCTAGCTTATTCATCTTTAATTCTTGTCCTTTTACTATCATTGTTCCAACATCTGTATTCAGCAATATTTGGTTCTCATTAAAATTTATAACCTCAATAACTCCATTAATAGTTAGTTTTTTCCTGTTCTCAAGCATCAAGTTGCTTCTCGTATCTTCTATTTTGGTTTCTTTTTTCGCTTCCATAATATCCCCCTCATTAATTTTAATAATAAAAATTGGGAATTAAGGAGCTCCTTTATTCTCAATTCTTAATCAGCTACATACCAATATATTCCTATAAAATATATATGCTTATTAAACTTAATTAAGAATTATATTTACTAACATTTATTCTTTGTCTTCTTGTCCTGAAATTATTTCATACATAGCTTTTGCATTCTCTTTTGTCACATGTTCTGCAATATTTATAATTTTAGCTTTTAGAATCTGGTTTGCAAATTGAATTTCTATAGTATCTCCCTCTGCTACCACTGTGCCCGCCTTTGCTACTTTACTATTTATAGACACTCTACCACTCTCGCAAGCTTCTTTTGCTATGGTTCTTCTTTTTATAATTCTTGATACCTTTAAATATTTATCTAATCTCATAGATACTCCCCCTTTTTAATAACTCGCCACTTAAGATATTTACCCTAATAATTTTTAAAATAAAAAACCTAGATATATATCCAGGTTTTTTACATTATAGTAAAATTACTTATTTACTATATCTTTAAATTCTTTACCAGCTTTAAATACTGGAACTATTGATGCTGGAATTTCAATTTCTTCTTTTGTTCTTGGGTTTCTACCCATTCTAGCAGCTCTTTCTCTTGTTTCGAAAGTTCCGAATCCAACCAATTGAACTTTTTCACCTTTTTCTAATGTTTCTTCAATACTTTCTATGATTCCTTTTAGAGCTGCTTCTGCATCTTTTTTCGTTAACTTAGATTTTTCTGCAATACTTGTTATTAATTCTGATTTGTTCACTTTTGTTACCTCCTTATTATTGAGTACACTACCAGTAGTGAGTACACTATTAAATAGCATATTCTTCACTAACCCTGAAAATCCTTCTTTTTAGGTTAGTTTATTTTATAAATAAATTTATCGTCTTTTAGATTCATTCCATAAGGCGTCCATTTCTGCAAGAGACATATCCTTTAAATCTCGGTTTCTATTTCTTGCATTTTCTTCTATGTACTGAAAGCGATTGATAAATTTATCTATAGTATAATTTACTGCAAATTCAGGTTCTATGTCAAGTAGTCTTGCAACATTTACAGTAGCAAATACCAAATCTCCCACTTCTTCTAGTATTTTTGCCCTATTATTGCCTTTATATACATCCCTTACTTCCTGTAATTCTTCTAAGACTTTTTCCATGGCAGGTTCAACAGTGGCCCAGTCAAATCCAACCTTCGCAGCCTTTTGCTGAACTTTATCAGCTCTCATTAAACCTGGCAAATTCTTAGGAATATGCTTTAGTGTATCTGTATAACTGCTAAAGCCTCTTTCTTTACTCTTAATACTTTCCCAATTTTCTAAAACTTGCTGAGAATCCATACTTTCTGCAACTTTAAAAATATGTGGATGCCTATTTATCATCTTATTTGTGATGCCTTTAATAACATCATTTATATTAAAGTATCCCTCTTCTTTTCCTATTTGAGCATGAAATATCACTTGGAGTAGTACATCCCCTAATTCCTCAATGATTTTTTCTTCGTCATTCTCCTCTATGGCCTCCAAAACTTCATAACATTCTTCAATAAGATATTTTTTCAAAGATTCATGGGTTTGCTCTCTATCCCATGCACATCCATTTTCGCTTCTTAATGTATCCATTATTTGGGTCAAATCATGAAAATCCTTTGTAGCTTCTAACTGCTTTGGTATGTAGATTGAGGTTAGATAGTCAACATCTGCTTGCCTGTCTATTTCATATAAGTTAATTTTCCTAGTACTCTCTAATCCCTTCACTCCTGCCGCTCTAACAAAATAAATCTCCATATCATCTTTATAATACTCTAGCAGGGAAAGTTTCACTTCGGAAGCTATAAATTTATTGTAGACTTGTGTTATTAAAACTCCTACCCTTTTATCTAAAACCTGATTTTTTATATCAAAGGCATCTATAATTTTAAGTCCCTCAATAGGATCTAATCTTAAGCTTTCAATAACCGCATCTATAAAGCTAACTGCTGGGACAATCTCTATATTGATTTTCTTTTTTGCGCATTGCTTAATTAAAAGTTTAACAGAAGTTTCTGCTACAAGAGGATGACCTGGAACTGCATATATAATATCCCCATACATTTCATGTTTTTTTATAAGGTCTTCTGAAATAGCGCTATATACATCATCAAAATTATTATATTCTTCATATCTATCATCATAGGTTTCAAACTCAATAAGCATGGATTTTAGATAGTCCACAGTAGGATGTTTTTCTGTTCTTAAATAAATTTTCTTATCACCTTTAAGGATTTCCACTGTTCCTATAGTTAGTGATTCTATTGACCCAGGACCGAGTCCCACTACTTTAATCATTAGCTTTCACTCCTTTGTTTTTTATTTCTGCCCTAAAAATTTCTTTTTAACCTCCGCATATTCAAATACCCTTAGCAAGAAAATGAATATTAAATAAACAGCAATCCCTATTATTATAGAAATAATACAAGATAACCCTTTACTCATTGTATAATTATAGACATTAGCGTAGCTAAATACAACTGCAATTATCATTATAATAGCAGCAATAGCTGGTTTTATAAGTGCATCTACATGATTAATCTTTATATTTAAATTTTTCTTTAAAGAATACATATTCAATAAGCAACTTGTAATATATCCTAAAATAGTTCCTATAACCGCCCCATAGATATTTATAAATGAAAGTGAAACTAATACGTAGGTTATAATAACCTTTACAATACATCCTATGGCTAAACTGTATACAGGTTTCATATAATTGCCTATGCTTTGGAGTATTGCAGTACTGGTCTGAGTTAATACTATAAACGGTATGGATATTGATATATATTGTAAAATTTCATATCCTGCTACATCTTTCATAAAAATCAAACTCATTATAGGATAAGCCATAAAAAACATGCCTAAAGATGATGGTAGTGAAATAACATTAGATAATTTTACAGCCATATCTACCCTTTTAATAAGCTCCCCTCTTCTGCCTAAATAAAAGGCTTCAGCAATTATTGGCACCAGAGACGCGCATAGAGCCACAGAAAGAGCCAAAGGTACATTCATTAAGGTAAATACTTTTCCAGTCAATTGTCCATACATCACGGCTGATTGTGTATGTGTAAAGCCAGCCCTTAGGAGTTGCTGTGGTACTAAAATAGAATCTATTAATGACATAATAGTCCCAACTGCGGCACCTAATGATATTGGTAATGCCGCTTTACCTAAATCAGCTAAAATATATTTATGCTTTGATATCCTTCTTACTGGAAGCTCTTTTTTCATTTTGAAAAAAGCTAAAAGTAAATAGATACTCCCTATAATGGCACCAACTAGAGTGCCAAGAGCCGCTCCTCCAGCAGCATACTCAATGCCCTTTGGAAACAATAAATATGCAAATGCCACGCCAGTCACAACTCTTCCAACCTGTTCTACTATTTGGGAAATAGCAGTAGGTCTAACATTCTGTAGCCCTTGAAAAAAACCTCTAAAGGTACACATAATAGATACAAAAATTGGAGCTATAGCAATTACGGAAAATGAGTAATATGATTTTGGGTCCCACTTTAATGCAGATATAATAGGTCTTGCAAACATTACCATAACTACACTAACTGACATCCCCAGTGTGATCATCAAAAAAAGTGTTTGCCTTAAGACCTGTAAGGCCCCCTCCCCGTCATTTTTAGCGTTCATCTCTGCAATAAGCTTAGACATAGCTATTGGCACGCCTGAGGCTACTGCAACAAAGGTCATATACAGTGGATAAGACATTTGGTAATAACCCATACCCTCATCTTTTATAAGTGCCTGTATGGGAATCCTAAAAAACAAACCCAAAAACCTGGCAAATATCCCCGCAATACCAAGTATAATAGTCCCTTTAATCAATGAATGTTTTTTCATAATAACCTCCTTGTATTCCTGTGGTATAGGTATCAATTACATTCTCTGATTATAATTATTTAATTTAAAAGGTTATTATTACTTATATTGCAAAAAAAATAAAAGTATATATTACTGCAAATATGTTTCACTTCGCTATGTAATATACACTTTTAAGCTTTTAGTCTTATTGTTCCATTTGTTTTCCTAAAAAAGATGCTGCTGTTTCAGCTAGCTTTAGTTCTAAATCTCCAAACTTAATCTCTGAATCTGTAGACACTATTAGTACTGCTCCAATTGAATCTCCTTCTGTTATTATAGGAGCAATAACTTGGGCATTGTATTTGTCTTCTACTTCATCGTCGTACAATGCTATAACCTTTTCTGAGCCTTCTCCTAAGATAATGGCTTTTCTGTCTTCCATCACTTTTTCTAATTCATTACTAACCTTTTTATCAACATACTCTTTTTTAGGAGATCCGCTTACAGATATTATGTTATCTTTATCGCATATTATTACTACGTTTCCTATGGTTTGT
Source organism: uncultured Clostridiaceae bacterium (assembly GCA_937976175.1). GTDB lineage: Bacteria > Bacillota > Clostridia > Clostridiales > Clostridiaceae > Clostridium_AD. Next base: position 11,408 of record CALJTN010000248.1, read on the forward strand.
TGTAATGATTCAGCATACTCCCTAGAAAAATCACTTAATTCACCTATAGGTGAGTATTTTTTTAAAATAACTCCACCTTCTCTATCCGTGAATATTTCTAAAGGGTCACCTTCTCGGATTCTAAGTGTTCTTCTTATTTCCTTAGGTATAACAACTCTTCCTAAATCATCTATACGTCTTACTATCCCGGTTGCTTTCATTTAAATAATTCCCTCCTTACATAAAATCTTATATAATATACTTGCACTATTATTATCTTTCTAAACTTGAAATTTTATGCACATTTGTATATGTTTAATTTTAACGACATTTCAGGAGGAAAATTTCCCACTGCTATAAGTGTGATTTACATACTATAGCAAAGATAAAACTTAAGCAGGATTATAAATGTCCTTCTGAAGTCGTTAATGCTTCAGCATCGAAGATGATGATTAATACGAAAAAATAAAGAATACCTTTGTTTTAAAGGTATTCTTTATAATGTTAAGAATATATAATTCT
>CALJTN010000249.1 GCA_937976175.1 uncultured Clostridiaceae bacterium
TAGTCTACTCTCTGACGTTTTTCTATCACCTCAACAATTGCGTCTACTGGTACTAAGCTTTTTTCTTTCTTTATATAACGCCATGCTGTTCTTGTCAGTAATTTAAAGAACCATGTTTTAAAGTACTCTGGACTTCTAAGATCTTTAATCGAAAGATAGCATGTCACAAATGCCTCTTGTACAATATCCTCACTAAGTACCCTATTTCCTGTCATTAAATAAGCTGTTTTGATCGCTTTATGTTTATACAGCTCAAATAACTGCTCAAAAGTCTGCATATCTCCTTCTTGTACTTTTATGACCATCTCTATTTCCTTCAAAACTGTTCCCCCTTTATTAGGTGCACCTATATACATAGAGACATACTAAAACTATTTGGTTCATCTTTTTAAAAGATTTTTTATTGATAAAAACCAGAAAATATCTATCTTCATTGAATACTTAAATGCATAGGCATTGCAAAACTCATTGTATTTAGGTTATCGAATAGTGGAGTAAGTGATTTCAGTATTCTCCATGTGCTCGATTTCGTAATTCTAAAAATCTAACCACTTTCTTTAAATGAACGCCGCAAACTCGCGCATTATCAAATTTGATAATGACTGCTCAAACAGTGCGGCTATCCTCACCTCATTAAGTGGAGGTTTTAGACTTACTCATTTACCCTATTTATAACAAATTTATACCCCTCTAAGTCTTCTATACTAGAGATATCATGAATATAACAATACCAATACACCGTTCCATCCTCTGCTTGATCCATAAACCAACCATTATTATATCTAGTTCCTAATGAACTTTGGATATTTAGCATGTTATTGAATCCATCTATCCCCTTTACTCGAATATGTAATCCCCCTTTATGGATACAAATGTTGTCAATATAAATACTTTCATCACCTTCAAAACACTGTATATCTAACTGTGCTGGTCTTAGTATCTCATTGGGAAGTAAATTATTAACTTCACTCTCATCAATTGGTATATTTCCGTTATATAATTTAACTAATTGCTTTCGTTTTTCCTCTTTATATCTATTTGGCATAGTAATTTGCTTTTTAGGTATGGCATATTGGCTAAACATCTCTTTTATCGTAATAGCAGAGATTATATCATTCTTAGCTATTGCTGCTACTTTATCCTTATTTAAAAAGTGGTTTTCTTCTTGTGGCTTTTCACTACTTTGCAGAGCATCAAGTCCACGAGAGGCTTCATGTAACTTCACTATAAACTTTGATTCTCTTATAATGTCACAGCTAAAATACTTTTCTACTTGTATTTGAGCAATTTCTTCTGGGTTATTGGTTTTATATGAAGCATAGCTTATTCCCGTTTCTGAATCTTGTGTTACACTATAATTGTCTCTTATCGTTATGTCATTTCCTTTCTTGTCTAAGAATGTGACTGATGGGTTCATTCTTTCTGGAACCAGACCTTCATATGTGTACTCAAGAGTGATGACATCTTTTTGTTTTTCTATGTTTTTAATGTTTAATGTAAATTCATCATTAATATGAACTTCAGCACCTGTTTCGTTTATGTTAAACGATTCTGTTCCTATAGATTGATAAGAATAATTCTTATAAGGAATAAAGGTTAGAGTTTTAGGTGTTTCACTAAGCTTCATCAACTCCATTGTCCCATGTACATTATAAGCCTTGTTATCATATATTTTCTGAGCAGTTGCAGTTTCACCTATTATGACCCATTCTGATTCAGCCGTATCTCGGTAATTTAAACAATTTCCCTTCTCATCTAACACGAAGAATCTTATCTTTTCAAATCCCTTCATATTTTCCTGATTAAACTCATCTATATTATAAATTGTATAGGTCAACTGATTTGAAAAAGGACTGATACATAACTCTTCTATCTTTACTTCTAATCCTTCAATATACTGTATTTCATTTATTTTATAAATTCTAGGAGCTTTATAGATGTCCTTTAAGCTAATATTAGTCTTAATTTCCCAGTCTCCCCTTATCTCAAACACTTCTTTTATTCCTATTTTAACATTCCCATAATTCTCAGCAACTTGCTTAGTCCAATCAAAATTAAATGAATAATAGCCCTCATAATTAATAGGCGTAGTCCACCTACCAATACTTTGTACACTTGTTATATTCTCTATCCGCTGATCGCCTATATATAAAAATGGTGCAAAAATAGCCCCCTGTTCATAAGGAAAATCAATATCTTTAGCCTCTATTGCATATTTAAAAATAAGAGCCGTGCCATCATATGCTATTTCATTAACTTTTACAGTGATACCTTGATCCCTTATAGTTGTCGCAACAAATGTATCTTTCTTATCTTCTAAGATTGGTCCTCCATCTTTAACTTCCACTTTTATTTCCTCATAAGATTTACTTGCCATTGGGAGAAATTTATTTAAAAGTACATCTAACCCATTATTTACTGCAGCTACGACAAGAGTTGAAAAAAGTAGTACACATATAGCCACTAAGACATTATATCTAAGCTTTTTATTGTTAAACTGCCTCTTTTCTCCTTGCCGTATCCTGCTTATGGTACTTGCAATCCTTTGATCAATGATTTCTGGAACCTGCTGATTAATAATTACTTTTTCTTGAATCGGATCCTGCACATTACATCCCTCCTTTCATTAATAAGTAGAGCTGTTTTTTAGCTTTCCTCAATCTTGTCTTTACTGTACTCTCTGGTACATTTAAGATTTTCTTAATCTCCCTTATTTTAAACTCCTCATAGTATTTAAGCTGAATGACTTGTTGCAATTTAAAATTCAACTGCTCTATGTATGGTTTTAATTCATTTTCTATACAATACTCTTCATAAATTGCTTCAGTATTCTTCATATTTTCTATAGAAGTTTGTTTCTTTTTATTTCTTAACACTCTTTTACATTCATTAATCATTATTCTTACTAGCCACGTCTTAAAATATTGGTTATCTTTTAACTTATGAATATTCTTATAAGTAGAAATGAGTGTTTCTTGAATGGCATCAGCTATATCCTCATCTGACTTAAGTATACTAAAGCCCACTCGATAGAGCATTGCTTTGTTAGCATAAATCAAGGCTTCAAAAGCATCTATATCACCTATCTTAGCTTTTTCAACAAACTCTTGCATCTTCTC
>CALJTN010000250.1 GCA_937976175.1 uncultured Clostridiaceae bacterium
AAGACTATTGATCTTTAAGTCAATAGTTCAAAACCTTGTATATTATTAATGATTAAATAATAAGAGATATAGCTGTTGATGCTGTTCTTATATATCTTTAAAAACGACATACTTAAATAAGCCTATAAAAATAGACAAAAAATCGCTTTTAAATTCTTATTTAGTTAAACTAAATATTATAAAAACAACCACCAAATCATCTGTATATACCTCCGTATTATCTAAAATATTAATTTAATTACATTATATATTATATTAGGGTTATTTGTAAAAGTCAACCATTCATATAAGTACGCTGAGAAATGTTATTTTGATTTTACAAAAGCAATCTGTACTATTCCTACTCCACCTCTGATTATTAGCGCAACTGCAAGTATATTTCCAATGTTTGGATTGATAAATTTAAATATTCCTACTAAATTAACTTTGCACAAGTAACTACCATATAATATAAGCGTAATAATAAAACATTTAATTATAAAGGTAACTTTATTTTCTAGCAAAGTCATCTGTCTAATACCCTTCTTTCTTTTCTTAAATAATGAAATTAGAATTGTTACTGACCATAGCATCAAAATAGATGATAATGAGTATATTGTAGATCTAACTGCATGTAATGCTTTAGCAATAAATTCATATTCACCAAATTTGGTATAATGCCATGAGTTTAATACCTCATCTAATAAATAAGACCCACTATCTCCATTAGTAAAAATTGCTATTGCAGCTTCTCCACTAGGAATAATAGTAAAGTTACTTTTCCATCCTCTATTTGAACCAAAATGGGTAATTGTGAAACTCCCATCCTCTTTAGTCTTTACAAAATGACCTAGAGCTGGCTCTGGGTTTATGAACCTTTGAGGCCCAGTGAATTCAAGTACAGGGGTATACATGGTCTCCATAGTTTTCTTAGATAACAAGGTCTCTTTATTGTCACCATTATAACTCTTAATTTCTGCCATCATGAACTTATTCATGTCATCTATAGTTGTATACAATCCCGCTGCTGCCTTTTCAACAAACAAATAGTTTGGTATCTGCTTTAGATCCTTATCATAAGCTTTAGCAGTTTTATCTCGTAGGTATTCCTCCCATTGAAAGCTACTTTTATTCATTCCTATAGCACCTAACACCTGGGTTTTCATAAAATCTGTGTAATCCCTAGCCGTTACTTCTTCAATTAACAGCTGTAAGAGGGAATATCCTCCACCTGAATATCTAAATTTTGTTCCTGGTTCATGGATTAATGCTAGTGGACGAGAAGCTCCCTCAATACCTGAGAGAGATTTCTCTATAGTAGGTAACTGTTTATATGGGTCGTATCCTTGGTACCCACCACCTATTGATAAGCCTGCTGTATGACTTAGTAGACTCCTAACAGTAACCTGATCTTTATCATACATTGCTTCAGGCAAAGCCCACCTTGTAACATATTTCTGGATTGGAGCATCTAAATGAATTCTTCCCTCTTCAACTAATTTCATAATACCAATGCTAGTAAATGGCTTTGAAATTGAAGCCGCTTGAAATACCGTATCTCTTTCAATTTTAATTTCTTCGTCAATATTGGCATATCCAAAGGTACCAACCCAGTTCACTTGTCCCTCTTCAATTATTGATATTGCTGCACCTGGTATATCATATTTACTTAATAATGCTGGGACTTTTGCCTCTAATTCCTTAGTAAGTCCGTCCACACTTTTTTCTTTTGATATACTATTATAGTTCAAAAATAATGGAGTAATAATAATCAGTAATATTCCTACAATATATAGTTTTTTATTCACTAGTCTCCCTCCAAGCATAGATAGTTTTGATAACTATTCTCTTCATTTCCAGTACCTCTTTCTTTTTTATATAAGCTTATCATGGAAACCTTACATGAACTTGTAGCTTACCTTAAGATAAGCTTAAGTTTCATAGAACTTAAAGTTGGTTATAAAATATGTGATATAATTTAAGTAGCTTAAAAGACGATAATTTAAGGAATAGAGGGTAGAATTGATATGAATCCTATAAAAAGCAAAAGAATATTAATTGTAGATGATGAGCCACAACTTTTGGAAATGGTAGAAATGATACTTAGAAAAGATGGCTTTTATAGAATAACCACCGTAGCAACCTTTGGAGAAGCAATTGATGTCATTAAAACTAAAATGCCTGATATTGCAATTCTAGATGTTATGCTTCCTGACGGAGATGGATTTTCTTTGCTAAGAGAGATAAAGAGACTTTCCGACATACCTGTACTTTTCCTAACAGCAAGAGGAGAAGCGGAAGATAGGATTTTAGGACTTGGTCTTGGGGCTGATGATTATTTAGTGAAACCCTTTCTACCTAAGGAGCTTATCTTAAGGTTAAATGCTATTTTAAAACGTACTTACTCAACCATAAATCAGATAGCCCTGCCAAGTTTTATACTTCCTACTTGTGAAGTAGATTTTGCAAAGGCTGAAGTAATAAAAGATGGAAAAAGCATTTCCCTTACAGCAAAGGAACATGCTATTTTACTCAAATTATTCCATAATGTAAACAGAATAGTAACAATGGATACTCTGTGCCAGTCCGCCTGGGGCGATGATTCATTTGGTTATGAAAATACCTTAATGGTACATATTCGGCGTATCCGAGAGAAAATAGAAGCAAATCCCTCCTCTCCCCTTTGTCTTTTAACTGTAAAGGGGCTTGGTTATATGTTGGTGATAGAAGATGGGAGGCTACATGATTGAAGCTATTTAGAATTAAAAACAAAGCAATAAGTATAGCTATTAGATATACTTTTACAATCATTTTAGCTGTAGTCATAATGGTAATACTAAATTATATATTAATGATTCTCTTTACTAGGTCCAATTCCTCACAAGAAGAGCCTTCTAAAACAGTAAAAGCTATTGCTCTAGAATTTAGTGAGAATAAAGAGAACTTAACAGCCTCTACTAAAGAAATCATAGATGCAAGTAACCTTTGGGTGCTTCTCCTTAATCCGGAGGGTAATGTCATATATAGCAGGAATAAACCAAAGGATATAGAAAGTAATTATTCCCTTGTTTCTATTGCTAAACTCTCCAGGAGTTTTTTAAATGATTATCCTGTGTTTCTATGGGAAAGTGCTGAGAACCTTGTTATTCTTGGATATCCCAAAAACTCTATATCAAAATATAACTGGTCTTTCTACTCAGAGTCATTTCCAATAGCTTTCTTTGGTTTAATATTTTTCAATATCACTATTACAGTGTTACTATCTATATTGCTAGGGCGACGATTACTCAATCCTTTAAACCGTCTAATCCGTGGAATTTTTTTACTTAAGAATGAAGAAAAAATTTCCCTAGTAGAGAAGGGAATATATAAAGACCTAGCTCATAGTATTAATGAAACCTCCCTGTCCTTGGTTGAAAAAAATAATAAAATTAAACTCCGTGATAATGCTATTAAAAATTGGATTGCTGGAATTTCTCATGATGTGAGAACACCTTTATCTATGATTCTAGGATATTCGGCAGTAATTGACGAGGATTCCTCTCTACCAAAGGAAACTCGGTTACAGGCAAAAATAATCACAGAAAATGCACTAAGATTACGTGAACTTGTTTCTAATTTAAATCTTGCCACCTCGCTTCAATACGACATGCAACCACTAATCCTTTCAACTGTAAGATTAAGTAATGTTGTTCGAGAAGCCATGGCAAGTTGCATCAACGGCGGACTTCTTAAAAATTGTAACAGTGAAATTATAGTTAAGGACGAAAGTGCTACTGCTTTGCTTGATAAAAAGTTATTTGAAAGAGCTCTAGTGAATTTAATCATAAATAGTGCAAAACATAATAAAGCTGGCTGTACTATTACCGTAACTATTCCTAGGCTTATTAATAATTCAGACCAGGTATTAATCATTGTAGAGGATAATGGCTGTGGTATTTCAATGGACAAACTAAATTTCCTTAAGCAAAAGGACCTTTTTAATCCTAGCCTAAATCAAACACATGGACTAGGGCTTTTCATAGTGAAAAGCATAATTACAGCTCATCACGGAGAAATGGTTATTGAAAGTAAAGAAGGTAAGGGTACCACAGTAGTTATTACAATGCCAAAAGCTAACTAAGTCAGCAAACTACAGAGATTTTACATAATAGGCGTAAACCCACTATCCCTTTAGGGTAGTGGTAGTTTACATATCCACTTTACTCACCGTGCGAAGCCTACCTTTGATAGGTTTATTTTGTAATTGCCTAAATACTGTTTCACCTTTATCATTTAATATTTCCACAAAAGTAGATATATCATCTATATTTATGATTCCAATATCCTCCTTTGTCATGCCTTCAATACTACAAAGTGTACCTACTATATCCATTGCCCTCATCTTTGTTTTCTTACCTGCATTAATATGTAATTTCATAATTTCTTTGCTTAGCTCAGCGCCTTTTTCTTCTTTAATTTCAGGTCTTGTATTCATTTTCTCTGCAAATTCTTCTTTGGCATCATCCACCATTTTATTTTCTGGTCTGTCCTTTAACATAATCTCTTTGCCAATATAATCATGTATATCTCTTAAAAACCTAGTTTGATTTCGTGTTACAAAAGTAATGGCGTGACCGAGCTTTCCTATGCGACCAGTTCTTCCTATCCTATGAACATAGCTTTCCTTGTCTTCTGGTATATCATAATTAATTACAAGGGAAATGTTATCTATGTCTATTCCTCTTGCTGCCACATCTGTAGCTACAAGATATCTAAAATAACCCTTCTTAAAGCCATTCATTATTCGGAGTCTGTCCTCTTGCTCCATTCCACCATGTATTTTTCTACAAGCGTATTGAAGCCTGGAAAGTTCACTATAAACCTCATCTACCTTTAGTTTTGTATTGCAGAATATAATACAGCTATCTGGATTTTCTACTATAGTTATATCTCTTAAAAGCTTTATTTTATCTAGTTCACTTACCTCATATCTTTCTTGACATATATTGTCTGCCGCTTTGTTTTCTTCTTCTATTTCAATATGCACTGGATTTTTCATGTATCTATTACATAGTTTCTCTATGTCTTTTGGCATGGTGGCTGACAATAGTATGGTGACACGTTCTTTAGGCAAACTATTTATTATTGTTTCTATTTGATCTACGAATCCCATATTAAGCATTTCATCAGCTTCATCTATAACTAGATACTTTATGTTTGATGTATCAAAGGTCTCTTTATCAATATGATCCATAATACGGCCAGGTGTGCCAACTACCACATGTGTTTTTTGCTTTAATTCCTTTTTTTCATTGTAGAAAGGAGACTTCCCATAAACTGCAGATACTTTAAGTCTTTTAAATCTACCTATATTAAAAATATCTTCTTTCACTTGGATAGCAAGTTCTCGTGTTGGTGTAATCACTAATGCCTGAGGTTTATTTTCTTCCCAATCTACAAGTTCACAAATAGGAATGGCAAAGGCTGCAGTCTTACCGCTTCCTGTTTGAGACTTTACTACTACATCCTTTTGTTCCAGTACAACCGGTATAACCTGCTCTTGGACCTTTGTGAAATCCTTGAAATTTAACATACTAATTGCTTTTAATATCTCATTACTTAATTTATAATCATTAACATTTGCTTTCATCATTTGGTTCCCTCTTTCTTTATAACTCTATTAACTACTATTATTAGGAATATATACTTTTTTTATTATATCACACCTATATGTTTTAGTATTAATAGAAAACCCATCTCTTCCTCAATTTATACTTAAGAAGAAATGGGTTACTAGATTTACTTTAACTATGCTCTAAATAAACAACTTTTATCTATAATCTTATAAGCCAAGCATAAGTAGAAAATCATACAAGTAGCCAAGTACTATTGAAAACACTAGGAGATAAGCAACATATAAAGCAAGTGCTCGCTTCTTCATAATTGTTGCTATGCCTGCTAGAACACCAGCACTTGTGCCAGGACCTGTTATCATGAAAGCAAGTAGCGCTCCATTACTTGCTCCGCCTGTCATAAGAGCCATAACTATAGGTATTGAAGAGGAGCCGCTTACGTAGAGTGGTAACCCTATCATTGCAAGTAGTGGTACTGCAAATTTATTACCTGTTCCAAAATATCTCATTATGAGCTCTGCTGGTATATACCTATTGATCATAAATCCTATGGCTGCAAATATTGAAAAATAAACCAATACCTGTTTGATACCAACCTCATAGAACACCTTCAAAAGCTCTTTAAGCCTATATTTTTCAATTAAATTTTGTGGTTTTACTTCAACTCTATCACATTCACAGATAGAAGCTGCTGTTTCAGTGCATCCACATGAAATAGTTTCTTCTATTTCTGCAGCACAGCAAGGAGGTTTAATTTTAATCTTTTCGAACCTTGCCTGACCATCTAAAAAGGATGTATGCTTTTCTATTAAATGTGTTAGATAACCAGCTCCAATTCCTATTATTACAGAAGCTGTTGCCAAAGCAACTGCAAACTTCACATTTATGATTCCTGAGTAAAGAATGAATTCATTGGGACTCATTAGCGGTGAAGAGGTCAAGAATGCCATTATCGGTCCCCAGGGAAGTGCGGTTGTAAGCATTGATACTATTACTGCCATTGTTCCACAGGCACAGAAGGGAGTAAATGCTCCAAAAGCTACAGTAACGGGTATTGATATACCGGATCTTTTGGTGAGCTTCGCCTTGAGCTTTTCAGGATCTACGTATACTTTCATAATAGCAGCTATGAGTATACCAAAAGCCAATATGGGCGCATTGTGCATTAAAGTTGTTAATACGTAAAGTAGAGTTTCCTTTAATAAATTCAACATAATTCCTCCAATAAGTTTTATTTTACTTTAAATAAATTTTAATACTTGTATAATACAAGTATTTTGTTCAATAAATAGATATTTCTATCTACATTCTAATTTACAAAAATCGTTAAGTGCTTTTGTATATTTTTCATCTGATATGTCTGAAGCTAAAACTCCTAAAGATATAAGCATAATAATTATTGACAGCACTAAACTCACCTCCAATATATTTGTATGATACAAGTATTTTGCGTAATAGTAAAATATAATCTATAATTACGCAATACTTAAATGATGAAAGTATTGCGCAATTATTATTAACAACAGTTTGGATTGGCTTTTTCAAATGCCTTCTGAAGAATATTAACGGATTTTAAAGTTTCTTCCACCTGACCTTTAGGAATGTTTTCTATAACCCTTTTATAATACGCTTTAACAGTCATATCTAACTTTTTTGCTATTTCCTTGCCGGCCTCAGTAAGACTTACAATAACAATTCTTCTATCAAATTCATCTTTATCACGTGAAATGTATTTATCTCTAACTAGATTGTCTAATATTCTCGTCATTGTGCTGGAATTTAAATTCATTTTTTCACTTAACTCATTCATAGTAAGGCCTGTGGATTTAAATAACTCCAATATTGTATAACACTGAGATGTAGTAAATCCATATGTCTTGATTTCATCTCTTTCAAATAAATTAAATACTCTTACGAGCTTTTGCATCATAAATCCAACTTCATCAATACAACAATCACCATCAATTGTTTCATTGCATTGGTAGTCATGTTTTTTGTCCTGCATATT
>CALJTN010000251.1 GCA_937976175.1 uncultured Clostridiaceae bacterium
AATATTATCACATTGCAGATTATTACTTAACAAGCAAATATAAAATTAAAAGCGTGTCTTGTGCATCTTTAAATTTTATATTTGTTTGTTTTTTATTTGTTCCACAACACTTTTTATAAAGTTTGTACATATTTCTCACATAGTTATACATTTATTTTAAAAACTTTTTTTAAAATAATGAACTATATACTCTGTTACTTAATATATATTCTATTTCGTCAATAGTTTTGCTTCCACTATCAATTATTAAGGTTCCTTCTCTTCTTATATTATTTTGCATATTTAAATTTATAAGGCCGCCATTTTTAAGATTGCATATTATTGCATCGCAATAGGTATTATTATCTCTATTATTTATTACTGTATATCCTCTTTTTATTAATTCATCTTGTAGATATTCAAGTTCTTTTGAAATACATATTACCATAAAAAAAACCTCCTTTGTTTTTAGTGTGCCACAAAAGAGGTTTTTTTATTATAATATTTTTAGATAAATTTATATTATTTTTTTGAACTCATAGCTTGTTCTAATACTTTGTTTTCTTCTTGAGACAAATCATATCTAGATATGCCTTTGTCTATAGGTTTAGCGTAAGTAGTACTCTCATTTCTGCCGTAAATACTTGTTAGTATAACTCCATTATTATTTCCATCTAGAAGCGCTATAGAGAAACTTAAATCACTTCCAACATCATCAAAAGCTTTATATCTCATCATAGAGTTTTTTTGTATACAAGTTTTTAATTCTTCATTTACTTGTTCATACATTTGCTTCATAACTTCATTTTCTTGCTTAACTTCATCAATTCTATCCAAATAAGATACAACCATATCTTCTAAGTTTTTATTATTCACACCTCTCATTAATTTTCTATATCTCACCTCTAAACTATTTAAAGATTTATAGGTTAGCATTATTATTATTATTAGTATAAGTACAAGAGCCATAAGTGCTAGTACTATATATACCTGTGCACTGTCTATAAGGTTAATTATACTTTGCATTATAAATTACACCCTCTCCATTATGTTTCACGTGAAACATTATATATTGAAAACCTCTAAAATTCTTTCAAAATCTTCTTCTGAATAATACTCAATTTCTATCTTACCCTTGTTTTTATTTTTAGAATTTATGAAAACTTTAGTTCCAAAACGGTTTTCTAATTTATTCATTATGTCTTTATAATATATATCATTCTGCTTTTCAATTACTCTTTCCTTCTTTTCATTTTCAACATTCTTTACTAACTTCTCTGTTTGTCTCACATTAAGACTATCATCTATAACCATTTGAGCAATTTCATACTGAGTTTCCTTGTCATTTAGGCCTAATATAGCTCTTCCATGTCCTTCTGAAATAACCCCATCTATTAGATAATCTTGAACTCTTTCATCTAAGTTTAATAGTCTCATGCAATTTGTTATAGCGGTTCTTGATTTAGAAACCTTTTTACTTATTTCTTCCTGAGTAAGATTAAAGTCTATCAGAAGTTTTTTATAAGCTATGGCTTCTTCAATAGGATTTAAGTCTTCTCTTTGGATATTTTCTATCAATGATATTTCTAATACTTCTTTATCATCAATGTTCATTATAATTGCAGGTATTTCCTTTAATCCAATGCTTTTTGCCGCTCTGAATCTTCTTTCACCTGCTATAACTACATATGTATCTTCTTCTTTGTTTAATATAATAGGTTGAATCACTCCATGTTCTTTTATTGATTGTGCTAATTCAGATATCTTTTCAGGATCAAAACTTTTTCTTGGTTGATCCTTATTAGCTTTAATCAAATTCATAGATATTTTAAGAACTGAGGAATTTTCTTCTGTAGTTTCTTCTTCCCGTATTAATGCTCCCAGACCCTTACCTAATCCAAATTTTTTATTCAATATCTATCAACTCCTTTGTCTAGTTAAAAATTCATTTGCTAATTCTTCGTAGGATTCTGCACCCTTACATTTATCATCGTACAGCATAATAGGCAATCCAAAACTTGGAGCTTCAGCGAGTCTTATGTTTCTTGGTATTGTTGTTTTGTAAACTTTATCATTAAAATATTTCTTAACTTCTGACACAACCTCATTACATAGCTTTGTTCTATTATCATACATGCTTAAGATTACGCCCTCTATCTCTAGATTTTTATTTAAAGATTTTTTAACTAATTGAATAGTATTTACTAATTGCCCAACACCTTCTAATGCATAAAATTCACATTGTATTGGCGTCAGTACACTATTAGCCGCCGTAAGAGCATTTATAGTTAAGATTCCTAATGAAGGTGGACAATCTATGAAAATATAATCAAATTCACCTTCCACTTCTTTAAGCTTTTGTTTTAGTATATTTTCACGATCACTTTTATTTATAAGCTCTACTTCCGCGCCTGCAAGTTCCATTGTAGAAGGTACTAAATATAGATTTTCTACAAGTTCGCATTCTTTTATGGTCTCCTTAATTGAAATATCTGATGTTAATAAATCATATATTGATAAGTTTATCTTTTTTTTATCAAATCCTAATCCACTTGTGGTATTGCCTTGAGGGTCAATATCTATGGTTAAAATTTTTTTTCCTTGCATAGCTAAATAGGAGCATAAGTTTATATTAGTAGTAGTTTTACCTACCCCTCCCTTTTGATTAAAAATACATATAGTTTTCATGATCACACCTACCCTTCGTAATATTATTGATATTGTTATAAGTTAGTTTTATTATATACTTAATTATATATTTATGTTTAATATATTAATAGTACTATTTTGAATATTCTTAAGAAAAACATTAAAAATATATTTTAATATACTAAAATTTAGCTTTATTATGTAATTATGGCGTTATTCTTTTAAGATTACTAAAAATTATATGGGGTAAAGCTTCTATATTCTTTTTATACAATAAAAAAACAGAATGTTTCACGTGAAACATTCTGTTTTTTATTGCTTACTTTTTAGGTATTCTTACAATTACCTCTATACTATCATCTAGTTCTTTAGATTTATATTCTGCATTTATACCATACTTATCAAAAACTTGTTTAATTGTATTTATATAAACTCTAGGCGCAAAGATCCCTTTTATTTTTTTCTTTCCATCCGCAGCTACTTCATCTCTACATAGCTTTAACAATTCCTTTTCAATAAGTTGTTCTGTATTTTTAACATTAAGCGATTTGTCAATTATTACTTTGAGTATTTTCTTTTGAATGTTTACATCTGGTAATTTTAACAAAGCCCTAGCATGTCTCTCTGTAAGTTTATGTTCTACTAAAATACTTGTTATTTCCTTATCCAATTTTAGTAATCTTAATTTATTAGCAATAGTTGATTGTTTTTTTCCTATGATTTGAGCTAATTGTTCTTGTGTGTAAGAATGATCCTGGATAAGATTATAGTAGGCTATAGCCTCTTCCAAAAAATTTAAATCTTCTCTTTGTAAGTTTTCTAATAGTGCTATTGCTGCAGAATCCTTATCTGTAATATCTATAATAATTACTGGAACTTGTTCAAGTCCTATTTTTTTTGCAGCTCTTAATCTTCTTTCCCCAGCTACTAATTCAAATCTACTTTCCCCACTTCTTCTAACTGTTAGGGGTTGAATTATTCCATAAGCTTTTATTGACTGAGATAGTTCTTCAATAGTTTCTTCATTAAAATGCTTTCTAGGCTGATAAACATTTGGAGAAATCAATTCTATAGATACATAATTTACATTATTTTGCATAATATACCATCCCTCAAGTTTTTTCCTTTTATTAACAATTCTCTATTTTTGTCTTATTTCCTTCTTTTCTTTAGTTTTTTCGTACGACAAATTGTAACATTATAGTAGAGGACTTTTAGTAACCATCCCTGCTTTCCTAGGGTACTTTTTATGAGTTTGTGAAATCTTACTTATTATTACTAGATTATGATTCAAATCGCTATCCTCAATCTGTACCTTTTCTATATGCTCTACTCGTCCACCAAGCATCTTGATTGCATTTTTTGATTGCTTAATTTCCTCTTCAACTGCAGGACCCTTCATTGCAACAAAGTAGCCCCCAATCTTTACATAAGGTATACAAAATTCACTTAAAACTGTTAAGTTCGCAACAGCTCTCGAAACAGCTACATCAAACTTTTCCCTATATTGAATCTCTTGAGCGAAATCTTCTGCTCGTCCATGGATAGCTTTAATATTTTCTAATGTAAGATCTTTAATTACTTCGTTTAAAAAATTAATTCTTTTATTAAGTGAATCTAATAAAACTATATTTATTTCAGGTTTTATTATTTTCATAGGGATACCGGGAAAACCCCCTCCAGTTCCTATATCTATAACGTTTTTTGCATCCTTTAGCTTATCAAACTTAAAAACCTTCATAGAATCAATAAAGTGTTTTTTTATTATTTCTTCATCCTCTTTTATAGCAGTTAAATTTACTTTTTCATTCCATTCTTTTATGAGATCCTTATATTTCATAAATTGCTCATACTTTTTTTCGCTAAACTCAAGTCCCTCATTATTACTAGCTTTATTCAATATATCAAAGTATTGCATGCTTCACCTCCGTATTCTTTTTACTCTCTATTAAGTCTATTTTGTTGTTCAAGATATATCATTAGAACAGATATATCTGCAGGTGATACTCCTGATATTCTAGAAGCTTGACCTATGCTTTCCGGCTTAATTCTACCCAATTTTTGCATAGCCTCTATTCTCAACCCTTTTATATTATCATAATTTATATCTTTTGATATAATTTTGTTCTCAAACTTCTTAAATTGTTGAATTTGGTCTAATTGCTTTTGAATATATCCTTCATATTTTGATACGATATTAACTTGCTCTTGTATGTACTTATTTAAGCTAGGTCTATCCTTGTCAAGTTTTTCAACTATGTAATAGTCAAGCTCCGGTCTTTTTATAAGTTCATATAAACTAATAGGCTTTTTTAGTGGAGTAGAATTGCAAGAAATTAAAAATTCTTCAACTTCTTTTTTATTTGTAACTTGTAAATTTTTTATTCTTTCAATTTCCTCTTCCATTTGCATTTTCTTTTGCTTAAATATTTCATATCTATGCTCTTTAACAAGTCCTACGCTATTGCCTATTTCAGTTAACCTTAAATCAGCGTTATCTTGTCTTAGAAGCAGTCTATACTCTGCTCTTGAGGTCATCATTCTGTATGGTTCATTAGTACCTTTTGTAACTAAATCATCAATTAGAACCCCTATATATCCATCAGATCTCTTTAGTATTAATGGATCTTTGTTTTTAACAGCAAGTGCAGCATTAATTCCCGCAATAAGCCCTTGGGATGCTGCTTCCTCATATCCTGAGCTACCATTTATTTGGCCTGCTGAGAATAACCCCTTAATGCTTTTAAATTCCAAAGAGAGCTTTAAATCCGTTGAATCTATACAATCATATTCTATAGCATAAGCAGTTCTCATAATTTCTACATTTTCTAGTCCTGGTACTGTCCTTAACATCTCTACTTGAATATCCTCTGGCAGTGAGCTAGACATCCCTTGGACATACATTTCCTCAGTAGCCTCACCTTCAGGTTCAATAAATATTTGGTGTCTTTCTTTATCTGCAAACCTCATTACCTTATCTTCAATGGACGGACAATATCTAGGTCCAGTACTCTTAATCGATCCATTGTATAGAGGAGATCTATGAATGTTCTCTCTAATTACATTATGAGTATTTTCATTTGTGTATGTTAAATAACAGTATACCTGTTCTCTAGTGATATCTTCACTAATAAATGAAAATGGAACTACATCTATATCACCAGGTTGCTCTTCCATTTTAGAAAAGTCCACTGACCGTCTATTTATTCTAGCCGGAGTTCCTGTTTTAAATCTTCGGAGTGTTATACCTATTTCATCCAAACATTTAGAAAGTTCATTGGCTGGAAGTAACCCACTAGGACCTTCATTGTAACTAAGATCTCCAATTATGACTTTTGATTTTAAATATGTTCCTGACGCTATAATAACAGTCTTAGCTGTAAAATACGCTCCATTTTTTGTAATAACACCTCTTACTTTTCCATCTTCCACATCTATAGACACTACTTCTAATTGCCTTAAGTATAAATTCTCCTGTTTTTCTAATACATTTTTCATCCTCTGTGCATACGCTTCTTTGTCTGCTTGAGCTCTTAGTGAGAACACAGCTGGACCTTTAGATGTGTTTAGCATCCTTGACTGTATATATGTATTATCAATATTTACTCCCATTTCGCCACCAAGAGCATCTATCTCTCTTACTAAATGACCTTTAGCAGTACCGCCAATATTCGGATTGCATGACATTAATGCCACACTATCTAAATTTATTGCACAAACTAAAGTCTTACACCCTATTCTTGCGGCTGCTAAGGCTGCCTCACAACCTGCATGACCTGCTCCAATAACTACAACATCAAAATCTCCTGCAACATATTTCATACTTCTCCCTACTTTCCTAAACAAAATTCTGAGAATATTTTGTGTATAATATCTTCTTCTAAAGCCTCTCCCGTAATCTCACCTAAATTCATCCATGCATTTCGTATATCAATTGATGCTAAATCTATAGCTGAAGTATACTCTAGAGCAGCTAATGACGATTCTAAGTTTTCTTTTGCTCTTATTAAAGATTCTTTATGTCTATTATTTGTAACAAATACTCCTTCAGTTTTAATTTCACCATTAAAGAATAAATCTTTTATATGTTCTTTAACACTATCTAATCCTTCGCCAGTTTTTACTGAAATATTAGTTATATATTTTGATTTTAGACTTTGTAATTCTTCTCTCTCTATTTTACCATCTAAATCACTTTTATTTAATAGTACAATATATTTTTTATCCTTAATGTATTCAATAATTTCTCTATCTTCATGACTTAATTTGCTACTCAAATCTAAGATTAAGATAACTAAATCCGCCTCATCTATTTTTTCCTTTGATTTTTCTACTCCTATTTTTTCAACTACATCTTCAGTTTCGCGAATTCCTGCAGTATCTATTATCTTAACTGGGATGCCTTCTATACTTATATATTCTTCTATTACGTCTCTTGTAGTCCCTGGCACGTCTGTAACAATAGCCCTTTTTTCTTTAACAAGAGCATTAAGAAGTGACGACTTTCCTACATTAGGTTTTCCAACAATAACAGTACTTAATCCTTCTCTTAGAATTTTTCCTTCATCAGCAGTACTTAAAAGCAGCTCCACCTCTTTTACTATTTCGGCAACATCTTCACTAACTTTCCCTGCAGTTACTTCCTCCATATCCTCTTCTGGATAATCAACGGTAGCCTCTATATGAGCAATTACACTAAGTAACTTACTTCGTATAATTTTTATTTCCCTGGAAATTGTACCTTCTGACTGCATAAGTGCTGATTTCATACTAAGTTCAGTCTTCGCCCTTATTATATCTATAACTGCTTCCGCTTGACTTAAGTCAATTCTACCATTTAAAAAGGCTCTTTTAGTAAACTCTCCCGGATCTGCTATCCTTGCACCTGCTCTAATAACTTCTTGTAAAATTCTGTTTGTGCCAATTACGCCACCATGACAATTTATCTCTATAGTATCTTCTGCAGTAAAACTTTTAGGACCTTTCATATAGGAAATAATAACTTCATCAAGTATACTTCCCTTTTTATCAATGATATAGCCATGCCTCATGGTATAGGATTTTAAATCACTAAGCTTTCTATTATTCTTCCCTATAAATATACTGTCAACTATATCTATAGATTTATCACCAGATACTCTGATTATTGAAATGCCTCCTTCACCTATACTAGTTGCTATTGCAGCTATAGTATCAAACTCTTTCATTGAATATTACCTCCTAATTTTATGAGTATTTATTATTATAACCTTATTAAATATATTATATCTCTATAACTTCTGTAATTTTTGCTACCTTATAACTAGGATTTTTAATAATATTCGTAAAATTCAATGTTAAATCGTCATCTAAAAATACTGTGGTAAGAAATTTAGAATAATTATAATTAAAATATATTTAAAATAACTCTTGAAACTTAAGAATATGATTAATATTATACTTAGTTTATAAATTTAAAAAGAAAGCCCTTAGGCTTTCTTCAAATCAACTACAACTCTTCTATAAGGCTCTTCACCTTCACTAAAGGTATAAACATGTGCATCGTTTTGAAGTGTAGAGTGTATTATTCTTCTCTCGTAAGGATTCATAGGTTCAAGTTTTAATACTCTGCCACTAACCCTTACCTTATAGGCAATTTTTGATGCAAGTCTTTTTAAAGTTTCTTCTCTTTTTGCTCTATAATTTTCAGTATCTAATATTACTCTTTTATACTCTTCGTCATGATTTTTGTTTATAACTAAACTTACAAGATACTGAAGAGAGTCTAAAGTCTCACCTCTATATCCTATTAATAGTCCCATATTAGGTCCAACTAAGTCAATCTTGATTTCATTATTTTCTTCTTTAAGTTTTACTTCCGCTTTCATGCTCATAGACTGCAAGACTTCAGTTAAGAAATTTTTAGCCTCATATAAACTATCTTTTTTAACTGTAACTCTAATTTTAGCAGGTTTTACCCCTATAATGTTTAAAAATCCTTTACTACCCTCTTCTAGCGTTTCTACTTCCACTTTATCTCTTGTAACCTTTAATTCTATCAATGCATTATTAATTGCATCCTCTACACTTTTCCCCATAACTTCTATAATCTTCATACCGTAAGACACCCGCCTTTCTAAATATCAAAATTAGGCACTTGTGTTAAACCTGCTTTTTAGCAATCTCTGATTTATTTATAAGTAAAGTTTGAATCACTTGCAATATGTTATTTATTACCCAATACAATACTAATGCACCTTTGAACTTAATACTCATAATTCCCATGAAAATAGCCATTCCAGTATTCATTGTTGATGTTTGCTTAGACTGAGCATTATCTCCTGGTGCTTGCATAAGTTTTGATGAAAAATATGTTGTAACAGTAGACAATATAGGTAATATATATATTGGGTCAGGCAATGTTAAGTCCTTCATCCATAAGAATCCAGCGCCTTGCATATCTAAATTATTAAACACAGCAAATAAAGCAAATAAAATAGGCATTTGAACAAGCATTGGTAAACAGCCACCCATTGGGTTTACTCCATTTTCTTTGTAAAGTTTCATAACTTCTTGCTGAGACTTCTGTGGATCGTTTTTATATTTTTCTTGAACTTTTTTCATTTCTGGTTGAATTGCACCCATTTTAGCCGTTGATTTAGTTTGTTTAATACTTAAGGGCAATAATGCTATTCTTATTATAATCGTGAACACAATTATTGCGAGTCCAAATGATATATTAGTATTTGGTATAAGTGCATGAATTCCACCTTGTATCAAATAAAAGAACTGTTCAAGTGGACCACTTAAAAACTTTAGATTCAAATTTACTACCTCCCAAGTGTTTATTTAACTGGATCAAATCCACCCTTATTATAGGGGTGACATCTAAGTATTCTCTTTATTCCCATAATAGAGCCCTTTATTGCCCCATATTTTTCAATAGCTTCTAACGTATACTGAGAACATGTAGGGTAAAATATACAACAAGGCCTCTTAAGCGGTGATATATATTTTCTATAACATTTAATACCCAGTATAAGTATTTTTTTCATTACTAAATAAACCTGCTTTCTTAAGCAAATTTTTCAAAGCGTTCTCTATTTCTTTGTAATTTTTATCATTAGAAGGATTCCTTGCGATAAACACCAAGTCATACCCTGTTTTTAAGGACTCATTGTTAAGCCTATAGCTTTCACCTATTAATCTCTTAACTCTACTTCTAATCACACTTTTTCCTACCTTTTTACTGACGGATATTCCGCATCTATTAATATCTTTACCATTTCTATAAATGTATAGTACTAATAATAGGTTAGAAAAAGATTTTCCTCTTCTATATACTGTTCTAAATTCAGTATTCTTTCTAATTCTGTATTTCTTCACATTAATCTTTATATCAACCGCCCTCTTTTCCGCAAATTGCAGAAAAAGGCCACATTAGCGGCCCTTATGCTGTCAATCTTTTTCTACCTTTTTGTCTTCTTCTTTGAAGAACGTTTCTGCCAGAAGCAGTTTTCATTCTCTTTCTGAATCCGTGCTCTTTCTTTCTCTGTCTTTTCTTAGGTTGGTAAGTCATGAACATATCTACTACACCCCCTTCTTTTAACCTTTACTTTATAGCAATTATATTACAATCGCATATTTATGGTTTTACTATTAGATTATATAGTCACAACCTCTTAATGTCAAGATAAGCATTTTTATTAATATTGTTGATATTTTTTATATTTATATAGTTTTTTTGTGGATAACTTATTGAACACCTTGTAATGTTTTGATATTATTAGAAAAGAACTGTTAATAATCTATTTATAAATAAAGTTATTCACAACTTGTGGACAAAATTGTGAATAACTATTACAATATTATATAAAACCTCTTATTTTATATTTATTATTAGCTATATAGGTAGCTTTATCTGCTATTTAATATGTTGATAATTTATTTTATCGCACTGTTAGTAATTTAAATGTTATTAAAAATACTAACATAGTTATTAACATGTGAATATTTTTAATGCTATTTGTCAACAACCTATAATGTATTAATTTATTGTTTATAACATTGTTAATATATTGTTTATTTGTACATAAAATATTTTTTCATTTGAACTGGAGGATAGAAGATGAGCACCCAAATTAAAGATATCTGGGAAAAAACCTTAAACATAATAAAAGGTGAACTTACAGAAGTGAGTTTTAATACTTGGATTAAAAGTATAGAACCTATGCTCTTAGATAATAATACTTTTAAATTAGGTGTTCCTAATAATTTTACCAAAGATATTCTTGAAAATAGATATAAGGATTTAATAATGAATGCTGTTAAATTACTTACTTCTAAAACATATAACATAGAATTCTTTATATTATCTGAAGAAGTTGCGGAAATAGAATCCCCTAAGGCAAAACGGGAAGCAGAAAGAAATAACCTAATAGTTAATGATGAAATGTCTGCAACTCTGAATCCAAAGTACACCTTTGACTCTTTTGTCATTGGAAATAGTAATAGGTTTGCTCATGCTGCATCCCTGGCTGTAGCAGAATCACCTGCTAAGGCGTATAACCCCCTATTTATTTATGGAGGCGTTGGTCTTGGAAAAACACATTTAATGCATGCTATTGGTCATTACATATTAGCAAATAATTCAAAATGTAAGGTTGTTTATGTTTCCTCTGAAAAGTTTACAAACGAGCTTATTAATTCTATTAAAGATGATAAAAATGTAGAATTTAGAAATAAGTACAGAAATGTAGATGTACTCTTAATTGATGATATTCAATTTATTGCAGGAAAAGAACGTACACAAGAAGAGTTCTTTCATACATTTAATGATCTTCATGAAGCAAATAAGCAAATTATTTTATCTAGTGATAGACCACCTAAAGAGATACCTACTCTAGAAGATAGGTTAAGGTCTAGATTTGAATGGGGTCTTATAGCTGATATACAGCCACCTGACTTTGAAACTAGAATTGCTATTTTAAAGAAGAAAGCAGATGTAGAAAACTTAAATATTCCAAATGAAGTAATGGTATATATTGCTACTAAGATAAAGTCTAATATAAGAGAACTAGAAGGTGCTCTTATTAGAATAGTAGCTTTTTCTTCCCTAACTAATAAAGAGGTTAGCGTAGATTTAGCTTCTGAAGCACTTAAGGACATCATTTCTAGTAGGAATTCAAAGCAAGTTACTATTGAGTTAATACAAGACATAGTTTCTAGCTATTTTAATTTAAAAGTAGAAGATTTTAAATCCTCTAGAAGGACTAGAAATATA
Source organism: uncultured Clostridiaceae bacterium (assembly GCA_937976175.1). Lineage (GTDB taxonomy): Bacteria > Bacillota > Clostridia > Clostridiales > Clostridiaceae > Clostridium_AD. Next base: position 11,891 of record CALJTN010000251.1, read on the forward strand.
TCCTTTCCAAGACAAATCTCAATGTACTTATGTAGAAAGCTTACAGATATGTCCCTGCCAAAGATAGGTGAAGAATTTGGAGGTAGAGATCATACCACTGTAATCCATGCCTATGAAAAAATATCTAAAAGCCTGAAGGAAGATGAAAACTTACAAGATACGGTAGCCGAACTAACTAAAAAGATAAGCCAAAAGTAATATATTATGGTTACTAACAAGTGTTGATACTATTTATATATAATCCTGTGCATAAAATAATACATAAAACTTAGCTGTTGATAATGTGGATAACTGTGATTTTTTTTTGCATACTTATCCACAATTATTTTTGCCTAGTATTGTTGCGCCTTAAAGTCTAGGATAGGTTCTTAACATATCAACAGCCCCTACTACTATTACTACTAATTTTTTATTATTATCTTACCTATCTTTAATTAATTTCCCATGTGGATAAGGAGGTCTTTTTTACATGAAATTTATATGTGAGAAAAGTATATTACAAGAAGCTATTTCAAATGTTCAAAAAGCTATTACTGGAAAATCAACTATGGCCGTATTGCAAGGCATATTGATAATTGCTAGAAATAAAGAGGTTACACTTATAGGATCTGATATTGATCTAAGTATTGAAACTAGGATTAATGCAGAGGTTATAGAAGAGGGAAGTGTAGTTTTAGATTCTAAACTATTTGGTGAAATCATAAGAAAATTACCAAGCAGCAATATAGAGATAACGTCAGAAGATAACAATGCTATTAAAATAGTTTGTCAGAAATCCTATGCTACAATAATACATATGAATGGTAATGACTATCCGAGTTTACCTAATATAAACGAAAATATGATTTTTTCAATTTCTCAAAAAGTATTAAAAAACATGATGAAAAGCACTATTTTTGCGGTAGCTCAAGATGAGACTAGACCGATACTTACAGGTGTACTCTTCGAAATAAAAGATAAAAAGCTTAATCTTGTGGCACTAGATGGATACAGAGTTGCATTTAGAAGTGAGCCAGTAGATAACGATTATAGTATAAATGCTGTAATACCAGGCAAAACATTAAGTGAGGTATCAAAAATACTAGAAGAAACAGAGGATAAAGTTAATATAACATTTACACCCAACCACATTTTATTTAATATTGGAAAAACAAAGGTTATCTCAAGGTTACTAGAAGGTGAATTCATAAAGTATAGTTCGATAATACCAGAAGAATACAATTTGAAGCTTACAGCTAAAAGATCTGAATTATTAAATTGTATAGAACGTGCTTCTCTTATGGCAAAAGAGGGAAATACTAATTTAGTCAAATTTAATATACAAGAAGACAACATGGTAATAACATCTAATTCTCAATTGGGAAAAGCTAGAGAAGAATTGAATATAATTTTGCAAGGAGAGTCCCTTCAAATTGCATTTAACTCTAAATACCTTATAGAACTGCTTAAGATAATGGAAGAAGATGAAATTGTTATGGAGTTTTCTAGTGGTGTTAATCCTTGCGTAGTAAAAAATAAAGAAAAAAATAACTGCATCTATATGGTATTACCTGTAAGAATAAGAGCTACTAATAGCTAAAAAGTAATTTTATTTATAATAATATTTAAGAAAAGAAGGTTTTGACATGAATGAAATAAAAATAGAAACAGATATAATAAAATTAGATTCTTTTTTAAAATGGTCTGGAATAGCAGTACTGGGATCAGAAGCAAAGTTTTATATTAAAAATCAAGATATTAAAGTAAATGGCCAAATAGAAACTCAAAGAGGAAAAAAGCTAACTAAGGGCGATATAGTTGAATTTAACAATGAAATCTATAAAATAATTTAAACCTATACAAATGCACCGGAAAACTTTTAAATGTTCTCCGGTGCACAATATATGCCTAAGATAAAAAAATTGTAAGAATTTAATTATCTTATTAAATAATATATTTATATATATGCTATAATCATAATAGGTGATTATATGCATATAAAATATTTACAACTTAAAAATTTTAGAAATTATAATGAACTGACTATAGAATTAAATAAGGGAACTAATGTATTTGTGGGAGATAATGCCCAAGGAAAAACAAATATCTTAGAGGCAATTTATTATTGTAGTTTAGCTAAGTCTCATAGAACCAACAGAGATAAGGAATTAATAAACTGGAACGGCACAGAAGCATATATAAAAATTTATGTGTGCAAAACTAGATTAGATAAAAAGATAGAAATAAAAATTTTTAAAGAAGGTAGAAAAGGAGTTAATATTAATTCTATAAAAGCTCTAAAACTATCTGAGCTTGTAGGAAGTTTCAATGTCATTATGTTTTCACCCGAGGATTTAAATATTGTTAAAGATTCTCCATCATACAGAAGAAAATTTTTAGATATAGAGCTGTGTAAATTAAACAGCCGTTATTACTATAGCTTAACTCAATATAAAAAAATTCTAAATGAGAGAAACCTTGCTATAAAAAAATGGAATACAAACAGTGACATCATAGATGTATATGATAAGCAACTTAGTGTATTTGGTGCCATTATAATAAAAGATAGAATAACCTATGTAGAAAAGCTAAACGAAAAAGGGAAAAAAATACATAGTGATATAACCTCTAGAAGCGAAGTAATAGATTTTAAATATCTAACACCTATAAAGGAGTTAGGTAACATAGAAGAAAACTTGTATTTGCTTTTATGTAAAAATAGAAAAAGAGATATAGAGACTAAAACCACGTCAATAGGTCCGCATAGAGATGATTTTTCTATAGATATTAATGGCATTGATGCTAGGACATTTGGATCCCAAGGTCAGCAGAGAACTTCAGTGTTAACTATTAAATTTGGAGCACTTGCAATAATAAAAGAGCTAACTGGAGAGTATCCAGTATTATTACTTGATGATGTTTTGTCTGAATTAGATACAAAAAGGCAAGAATATATATTGAATTCTATAAAAGAAGTTCAAACACTAATTACTTGTACGGGAATTAATGATATAAGAAAACATTTAAGTTCTGAAAGTAAGATATTTGAGGTTATGTCAGGGGATTTAAAAGAAATTACATAGATTAAATTAAAGCAGAATGGGTTATTAAGGAGGATATCATATGTTTTTACATTTGGGAGAAAATGTAGTAGTGCCTATAAAAGACATTATAGGTATATTTGACATGGAAACTACTATGTACAGCTCAGACACAATTCAATTCTTAAGAATGGCCGAGGAAGATGGTTTTGTAGAGCGAATAACAAAGGATATTGCTAAATCTTTTGTTATTGCTGAGGTAGATAAAAAAAGTAAAATATTTTTATCACCAATATCATCTTCAACCTTATGCAAGAGAACAGAAACTGTATATTATGCGCTTTAGAGTAAATTAGGAGGATATACATGGATATAAATAATATTTATGACGAGAGTCAAATACAAGTACTTGAAGGATTAGAGGCAGTAAGAAAAAGACCTGGTATGTATATAGGGAGCACTAGTATTAGAGGGCTTCATCATCTTGTTTATGAAATTGTAGATAATAGTATAGATGAGGCATTGGCAGGATTTTGTAAGAATATTAATGTATTTATACATGCAAATAATTCTATAACTGTTATAGATGACGGTAGAGGTATGCCTGTAGGTATGCATCATAAAATGAAAATACCTACGGTAGAAGTTATAATGACTGTACTTCATGCTGGTGGAAAATTTGGTGGTGGAGCGTACAAAGTATCAGGTGGTCTTCATGGTGTTGGAGCATCTGTTGTTAATGCTTTATCTGAAATTTGCGAAGTAGAAGTTAAAACTGATGGAGGCATATGGAAACAAACCTTCTCAAGAGGAAAAGCTACTAGCACATTGGTGAATATCGGAACAACTGAAGAACATGGAACAAAAACTTTCTTTACGCCTGATGCAGAAATTTTTGAGGAAATTGATTTTGATTATGAAACATTGTCTCAAAGACTTAGAGAATTAGCATTTTTGAATAAAGGCATAAGAATAACCATCTCTGATGAAAGACAAGATAAAAATCAAGAATTTTTTTATGAGGGCGGAATAAAGTCCTTTGTGGATTATTTAAATAGAAATAAAGGAAAAATTCATGATGAACCTATATACATTGAAGGAAATAAGGATGATTACATTGTTGAAATAGCGCTGCAATACAACGATACATATACAGAAAATTTATTTTCTTTTGCAAATAATATAGACACCATAGAAGGTGGAACTCACTTAGTTGGTTTTAAGACCGCTTTAACAAGAGTAGTAAATGATTATGCTAAAAAATTTGGATTTCTAAAAGAAAATGATAAAAATCTATCAGGTGAGGATGTACGTGAAGGTCTTACAGCTGTAGTATCAATTAAGCTTACTGACCCTCAATTTGAAGGTCAAACAAAGACTAAACTTGGTAATAGTGAGGTAAGAGGGATAGTTGATACTATAGTGGGCGAGGCTATAGGTAATGTACTAGAGGAAAATCCGGAGCTCGGTAGAAATATAATAGAAAAAGGATTAAATGCAGCGAGAGCTCGCGAAGCAGCAAAGAAAGCAAGAGAACTTACAAGACGAAAATCTGTACTAGAAAGTACTACTCTTCCAGGAAAACTTGCAGACTGTGCTTCAAAAGACCCTTTGGAATGTGAGATATATCTAGTAGAGGGAGATTCAGCGGGCGGCTCAGCAAAACAAGGTAGAGATAGAAAATTCCAAGCTATACTTCCACTTAAAGGGAAAATAATGAATGTTGAGAAGCAAAGGCTCGATAAAATACTAGGATTCCAGGAAATTAGAGCCATGATAACTGCCTTTGGTGCTGGTATAGGTAAAGACTTTGATGTGACAAAAATAAGATACGACCGTATTATTATAATGACAGATGCGGACGTAGATGGAGCTCATATAAGAACTCTATTATTAACATTCTTTTATAGATACATGAAGGAATTAGTAGAACAAGGACACGTATACGTAGCTCAACCTCCACTATATAAGGTTTCTAAAGGCAAAAAAGAGCATTATGCATATAGCGATAAAGAGTTAGAAAAACTATTAGTGGAAATAGGTGGAAAAGACAATAATACGGATATCCAAAGATATAAAGGTCTTGGTGAAATGGATGCACACCAATTATGGGATACAACAATGAATCCTGAGGACAGAGTTCTTCTTCAAGTAAAGGTAGAGGATGCAATGGCGGCAGACGAAATATTTACTATTCTTATGGGTGACAAGGTAGAACCTCGTAGAGAGTTTATACAAGAAAATGCAAAAAAAGTGCTTAACCTAGATGTATAGTTAGGATTTATTTTTGCTAGAGTAGGGAACCTCTTTGCAGGAACCTGGGGTAGATAACAATTATTAATTGTTGTCCCAAACTTATAGGTGAGGAGAATTTCCTTCTAAAATGTCGTTAAAATATTTTGTTTAAAGAGGTGTAACATATGAGTAATGAGGGCAAAATTTTACCTATTGATATAAGACAAGAAATGAAAAAATCCTATATAGATTATGCTATGAGTGTTATTGTAAGTCGTGCTCTACCGGATGTACGGGATGGTCTAAAGCCTGTTCATAGAAGAATACTATATTCTATGCATGAACTGGGGCTTACTCCAGAAAAGGGATATAGAAAATGTGCTAGAATCGTTGGGGATGTTTTAGGTAAGTATCACCCACATGGTGATACTGCAGTGTATGGTGCATTAGTTAGAATGGCTCAAGATTTTTCTCAAAGGTGTATTTTGGTTGATGGTCATGGAAATTTTGGTTCTGTAGATGGTGACGGAGCAGCGGCAATGAGGTATACAGAGGCTAAAATGAGCAAGATTACAACACAAATGCTTAGAGATATTAATAAAGAGACAGTAAACTTTATACCTAACTTTGATGGAGAAGAAAAAGAGCCATCAGTGCTACCAGCGAGGTTTCCTAATCTTTTAGTTAATGGATCAACAGGTATTGCCGTAGGTATGGCAACGAATATACCTCCACATAACTTAATAGAAGTTATAGATGGAGTGCTAATGATTATTGAGGATCCGGAAGTTACTATAAGTGATTTAATGACAAAAATAAAAGGTCCAGATTTTCCTACAGCAGGAATTATCCTAGGAAGAGCAGGAATAAAAAGTGCTTACGAAACAGGAAGAGGAAGAATTCTCGTAAGGGCTAAAACAGATATCGAGGAGAATAAAGGTAGAAACACAATAATAGTTACAGAGTTACCTTACCAAGTTAATAAAGCAAAACTTATAGAAGGTATTGCAGATTTAGTAAAAGATAAGAAGATAGATGGTATATCAGACCTCAGAGATGAATCTGACAGAGAAGGTATGAGAATTGTTATAGAGCTAAAAAGGGATGCAAATCCTAACATAGTACTAAATAGGCTATTTAAACATACTAGGATGCAAGACACTTTTGGAGTTATAATGATTGCCCTAGTAAATGGAGAACCTCAAACTTTGAACTTAAAACAAGTTTTAGTTCACTATCTGGACCATCAAAAAGAAGTAATAATAAGACGAACTCAATTTGACCTTGATAAGGCCTTAGCAAGAGCTCATATCTTAGAAGGTCTGAAAATTGCACTAGACCACATTGATGAAGTAATCCGTTTAATAAGAGCATCTAAAGGTATTAGTGAAGCTAAAGAAAGTTTGATGAACGCGTTCAATTTATCAGAAAAACAAGCTACTGCTATTGTTGAAATGAGACTTGGAAGACTTACAGGCCTTGAAAGAGATAAAATCGAAGATGAATATAACGAGTTAATGAAATTTGTTGATTATCTAAGAGGAATTTTAGCAGATGAAAAAATATTACTCAGCATAATTAATGATGAACTTATAGAAATTAGAAATAAGTATGGTGATACTAGAAGAACAGCAATAGAAAAAAATCCATATAGCATAGATGAGGAAGATTTAATTCAAGAGCAAGATGTGGTAATAACGCTAACTCATGCTGGCTACATAAAGAGACTTCCGGCGGATACTTATAGTGCTCAAAAAAGAGGGGGAAGAGGAATACAAGGTGTTACCACAAAAGAAGATGATTTTGTAGAACATATATTTATAACCTCTACTCATAACAATATTTTATTATTTACAAACAAAGGAAAATCCTTTAGATTAAAAGCATATGAGATACCAGAAGGTGGAAGGACAGCTAAGGGAACAAATTTAGTAAATATTATACCTTTAGCTAGCGATGAAAAGATTCAAGCAGTTATATCTCTCAAAGAATTTACTGAGGATAATTATCTTGTAATGGGAACAAAGCATGGTTTGATTAAGAAAACATCGCTTGATAAATATTCTGCTATAAGGAAGAATGGTTTAAATGCAATAAATTTAAGAGAAGATGATGAGCTAATCGGAGCTGCAATAACTAATGGAGATAGCGAAATGCTATTTGTTACAAAGAATGGTTATTCTATAAGATTTAGTGAAAAAGATGTAAGAGGTATGGGAAGAACTGCAACTGGAGTTAAGGCCTTGACATTAAGACAAGATGACATTGTAGTGTCCATGAATATTGTTACACCTGAAGAAGAACTTTTGGTTATAAGTGAAAATGGCTTTGGAAAAAGAACTTTAGTTTCGGAATACTCACTTCAGCATAGAGGTGGTAAAGGGGTAATAACTTATAAGGTATCAGAGAAAACAGGAAAGCTTGTAGGTGCTAGAATAGTAAAAGACGGAGATGAAATGATACTTATAAACAGTAATGGTATTGTTATAAGATTAAACGTAGCTGGCATATCAACTACAAGTAGGAATACTATGGGAGTTACCTTAATGAAGAGTGGAGAAGGAGATAATATTGTTGCTATAGCTAAAATAAATTGTAGTGATGAAACTAATGTTGATGAGAACTCTTTACAAGAAGGTGTTAACTCTTTGCAGGAAGAAACTAAAGAAACTTGTTTTGATGAAGATAATGCCCTAGAGAAAGCTAATGAAACAATTGATGAATTAGAAGATTAAAATATTAAAGTACTTATTTACCAAACGGCGAATAAGTACTTTTTTTAATGATATTTCAAAATAAGAATGCGCTATTGTTCATAAACAACAAAATATAAACGTAAATACACAGTATAACTAGCCTAGTGTATCTCAAGCAATAAATTGAAGGTAAATAAAGATATGTATACAAAAACAAGTATAATCTGCGAATAAACAGGAATATTATAAATACAGTGATGAATAGATTTGGTACAATACTTCTTGTCACTTCAAGCGATTAACGACAGCAGTTTAATTTTAAATGTTAAATAGTTTTCTAAGTTAAAAATAGTATTAAAAAAACAAGAAAATGTTATTGACAACTTAAAGATTAAATAGTAGAATAGTAGAAGTCGTCACATGATGACAAAAATAATTGGTCTTTGAAAATTAAACAGAGAAATAGGTAAAGAAACGAAATAATATTTCGTTAAACCAGTTAATTACTTTAGTAAAAGTAAATTTTTAGTTGTAAAACTAAAAGAATTGTAATGAGCTTGCGTACCAGCTTAACA
>CALJTN010000252.1 GCA_937976175.1 uncultured Clostridiaceae bacterium
ATCATATTTTCTTTGACAAAGTCTTCTATGCTTGCAATGTAACTTTCTACACTTGTATAATCTGGAAATAGGTCTGTATGATTTTTATAGCCACATTCTCCATTTCTATAAGATACTGCTCCCTTATTTGAGAAACTATCATCCTGCATAGGTACTAATTTTTTAGTACATTCTCCGGTATAACTAGTATGAATAATAGGTGCAGCTCCTGTAAGATAAATAAGCATCCATCTGTATCTTAGATAATTTCTTGCAACCTTTAAATAAAGATCATCTTTAAATAACTTATAGCTTATACTTGGCTTCTGATGCCTATATAACTTTTCAAATAAAGCTTCATCAAAAGAAAAATTATAATGTATACCTGAAATAAGTTGCTTTTTACCGCCATACTTTTTAAATAATTTTTCTCTATATTCCCTGGCAATTTTACATTCTCTAGAGTCACTGTATTTAGCAATTGGAATGTACTGCTCATCTGGTATATCACAAGGCATAGATTGTGGCCATAGATATTCATCCCCTATCTCTAATGCTACAATATCATAGAGTGCGTTTAAAAATGAATAAGCTTCTCGCGTTGTTTTAAACGCTGGCGTAATAAGTTCTGGTTGACTTTCCGAAAAATCTGTTGTGATATAAGGGTGTAATAACTTATTACCAAACACATATGGATGATCAGTTATTGCAAGCTTGCCATCCTCTTTTACTCTAAGCGCCTCTCTTTCAATGCCAAATCTTCCACCTAGGAGTTCTTCCTTATCAAACAATTCTTTAAACAGATAGAGCATTCTGATACTCCTTCCAAACTTTAAATTTATAAATCAAATGGGCACTACTACCCTTTAATAGACTTGAAACTGCAATAGTCATCCATACCCCCGTTAATCCCCAAAACTGTATAAATACTAGGGCCAAAGGTATGCGTAAAGCTGTAAAAACAATACTAATACTTGCCGGTATTTTAGGAAGTCCAAGCCCTGTAAAAGTACCATTAGCCACCATTTCAATTGTACCAAATATTTGTGTCACCCCTACTATTTTGAGATACTCACTTGCTATACTAATTGTATTTTGTTCTTTAACAAAAATACCAACAAGTGTTTCTGGTATACTAAAAAAAATCACTGCCATAACACTTGAATAAACGACTCCTATTGTGAGTGCTGTATCATAGCCTTTATTAATACGCTTATATTTTTTAGCTCCATAGTTTTGACCTACAAAACTAGCTATAGCACCACTTAATCCGCCTGTTATCATAAGACTAATAGATTCTATTTGAAACCCAATCTTTTGTGCTGCTATAGCACCTGGGCCAAATCTTGCTATAATCCTTGCAAGTACAATACCCACTAGTGTAAACAATATTCTCTGAGTCGCCATAGGTATACCAAGCCGTATAATTTCTTTAATTCTATCATACACAAGGCCTACTTTTCTTCTATATTTAAAGAAATTTTTTCCTCTTATATTAAAAACTATAAACATAACACTATTTGAAAGGAGTGTCGCTACTGCAGCTCCCAATACCCCAAGCTTTAAGCCATAAATAAAGACAGGATCTAAGATAATATTAAGTATAAGTCCTATTGCACTAATATGAAGTGCGGCTTTAGTGTTCCCAAAACTTCCAAGAACCCTTACATAAAGCAAATTAAAAAAAGAAAAAAATAAAATAGGTACATTCATAAGCAAATATAAATAGGCATCTCTTTCTATGGCACTATCACCTAACTTCAAAAAATCTATAAAGATCTTCCCAAATATCAAAAGAATAGTACCATATCCTACACTAATTATACCATTTAAAATAATTCCTGCATTCATATACTCGGCTACTGCTGAGTCATCTTTTTTACCAACTGCATGAGAAACCTTTATGCCCGTTCCTGTGACAACCAGTGCATTAACTGCATAACCCAGTGCTATAAAGAAACCAGATGAACCAATACTTGCTACTGCATTACTGCCTAAGCGCCCTACCCATATCATATCTACAAGGTTATAAGTGAGTTGTAAAAACGAACTTCCCATAATTGGAAGAGCAAGTGCAATAATAACCTTTATAATACTGCCTTCTGTTAGATCAATTTTTTTCATTCTTCGGACTCCTTACAAGCTTTTACCGCCTCTACAACCAATGTAAAACTTTCAAGGACCTGCTCCCTTTTATCTTGTGGAATCCGTTCAAATACTTTTGCATAATAATGATTTCCTTTATCTTCAATATGTTCATAAAGTTTTTTTCCTTTATCCGTAAGTGTCAAACTCACATACCTTCTATCTGTACAATTAGTAATCCTATCTATTATGCCAGCTTCAACCATTCTATTTGCTGTTCTGCTAATCGTACTTGAATCTGTCCCAAGTACCTGTGAAAGACCCGCGATACAAACTTCTTTCGCATTCCCAAGTTCTGTAAGTATTTGACACTGAGCTAAAGTAATGCCGCAGCAACTCACTTCCTCTTTCATTCTCCAATTCATATCTACTTCTAATTGTTCAACTTTATCTCTCAACAACTTCACTTTTTGCAAATTCATTAGTTCTTCCTTTCCATTTTTATGATAATATCCTCCAAAGTATGTAGTTTCTACTCTTTTAACTGTTTTATACAATAGATGTATG
>CALJTN010000253.1 GCA_937976175.1 uncultured Clostridiaceae bacterium
AAATAGAAGACAAAATGGAGGAATTAAAGCAAAAACTTAATTTTTTTGGGAAAGTTCATTTTACAAAGTTAATCTGTGGATATTCATCAAAAACAGAAATTATTGTTACTTTTTTGGCACTACTTGAGATGATTAAGGTTAGAAGTGTGAGAGTAATTCAAGAAAGTAATTTTAAGGATATTTATTTAGAAAGGGTAGATGAACATGAATGATTTTAATATTAAACAATTAGAAATTGAAGAGGTTTCTACTAAAAATATATATTTTTCTATAATTGAATCCCTGTTATTTGTTACTGGGGAGTCATTAAAGGTAGCAGAAATGGCAAATATACTAGAATGCAGCATCGAGTTTACAAGAGAATTAGTAAATGAATTAAGTGTAAGGTATGAGGAAGAACATAGGGGAATTAAAATTATAGTAACTAATGATGAATATCAATTTGTTACGAAACCCTGTAATAGCGAGTATATTCAAAAACTACTAAAGACAAATGTTAGGCAATCATTATCTCAGGCTTCACTAGAAACTTTAGCAATAGTTGCATACAAACAACCAATAACAAGAGTGGAAATTGAGGAAATAAGAGGTGTTAAGAGCGATAGGGCGGTGTATACATTATCAGAAAAAAATTTAATTAAAGAAAACGGACGAAAGGATGTTCCAGGGAGACCAATTATTTATGCAACTACAGATGAGTTTCTTAAACACTTTAATTTTCATAGCTTAGATGAAATGCCATCTTTAGAAGAGCTTACTAAAGAAAATTTACAGCCAGATGTTGATGACTATTAAGATAACTAGCCATATATACTTCTTCTCAAGAGGTATTTGTGAGCACAATTATAAAATCCCATCATAATAAAGTTTTTTATTAAAAAACTTTATTATGATGGGATTTTATAGTTTAATCTCAATAATTAATAATTTTTATTCTTCACAATTTTCTTTAATTTCACATTCTGTATAAGTATTACATTTATCATTATCTTTATCTTTATTAAACATACCCTTAATAATGTCAATAACCTGTGGTACAGTATCAACGATTTTATCGTATGTGTTTTGTTGATCTACAGATAGAAGTCTTATTGAATCGTTTTTAACAACTAAAAATGCTACAGGTTTAACAGTTACGCCAGCTCCAGAACCACCACCAAAGGGGTATTTATTGCTTGAGTCAGATGGTCCACTATTACTGAATTCACTGCCTCCAGATGCAAAACCAACACATACTCTTGAGATAGGAATAATTGTAGTACCATCAAGTGACTTTACAGGGTCCCCTACGATGGTGTTCACATCTATCATTTCTTTTATGCTTTCCATGGTGCTCCTCATTAAGTTTTCAATTGGATGATTATCCATGTACATTTCCTCCTTTATATTTTTTCATATTTGTTTTTCTATTCTTTATATTTATAAGACAAATCGACATTACAAATGCCATATAAATAATTTTTACTAAATTCATATAAATTATACTCAAAATTTCCATATTAAAATCATTTTCTTCAAAATGAGGGATAACCTTAAGATTTATCTTTTTTACTTTAACAAAATTCATTAGCAGTAAATATAGAAAGCTATAGCTTGAATGGATCAAACCATACAGAATAGCAACCAAAGCGGCATCACTAAGTCCATATTCTAGTTTAGTACTTAAATTCAGTTTGGGTTTTAGTTTTAAATTTTTAATTTTGTAAAAAATTAGCCTTATATCACTTAAAGTAAAGGATTTGATAAATTTCATTTTTTTGTTGCATTCCAAATCATTTTTTGAGGGTGGTTTTACCTTTAACTTCTTATTGTATATGTAAATTTCCAGTACTTTGTTTGAGTATTTAAGAGTTATTTTTAGAGGGATTGGAAATAATATAATTATTAGCATTAAAACAAACAGAATTATACCTTTAAACATATTAACCTCCTAATATACTAATAACTGGTATTATGCCCAAAAATCCATAAAAAAATCAATTTATATTATACTTATTTACTATAGTTAATCAAAAACTTAATTTATATAATTTAAGAGAGGTGAGACCATGGAAAAAAAGTTTAAAATATACTTATCATTATGTTTAAGTCTATTTCTTTTATTCACATCGTTGGTTAACAGTGTGTATGCTGATGATATGTATATTGATGCCGTAAGTGCTATAGCATTAGATTGTGATTCTAAAGTTGTCTTATACGAAAAGAATGCTTATACTACCATAGAAATCGCAAGTACTACAAAGATAATAACTGCTCTAGTGGCAATTAAGTGTGGAGATCTAAACAAAAAAGTAGTTGTATCAGAAAAGGCTGCATCTATACGTGGCTCAACCATAGGGTTGAGAAAAGGAGAAGAAATAACTATAAAAGAGTTATTATATGGACTTATGTTAAGATCTGGAAATGATGCTGCCATTGCCATTGCAGAAGGTGTTAGTGGAAGTATTGATGAGTTTCTAAAGCTTATGAATGAGTACGCCTTAGAGATTGGTTTATTAAATAGTAATTTTGAGTCTCCGCATGGATTAGATAGTAGCAACCACTATTCTACGGCCTATGATTTAGCTTTAGTTACTACAAAAGCTAAAGAGATAAAACTTTTTAATGATATAGTAAGCTCTAAAGATATAGATGCAAAAGACTACAATTTCACTAGAAGTTATCATAATATAAATAAAATCCTATGGCTTCTTCCAAATGCTACAGGTGTAAAAACAGGATATACGGGCAAGGCAGGTAAATGTTTAGTAACTTCCGTTAAAATTCAAAATAGAGATGTTGTTATAGTTACTTTAAATTGTACACCTAGGTGGAAAGAAACTGAAAAAATAAGTGAATATGTTAAAAAAAATTATGAGTATAAAAAATTCATCAATAAGGGTGAGGTTTTGGAACAGGTTAATATAAAAAATGCAGTTGATAAGGTTGAAATAGTAAGTAAAAGAGATATTATAATTCCAGTAAAGAAGGACCAAAGTATAGAAGTAAAAATTAGAAAGCCACTATATGAGATATATGCTCCAGTACATGGTGGAGAAAAGATAGGGAGGATAGATGTGTATGCAAATGATAAACTTCTATTCACAGAGGCACTAGTAGCTAAAAACTCTGTAGAACATAAAAATAATTTTAGACGGAAGTTTGAAAAAATTAAAAATTTCTTAGGAATACCCAAAAGTGCGAATACGCTATGACTTGTAGTTTTTAAAGGACTTTATTAAGCTACCACTTTTCATCATGCGATATTAAAAGCTTGAGACGGAAATATAAACTCCTTCTCAAGCTTTTTTGGTTAGGCAATTGCATATAATTATGAAAGTAGGTGATATTTCTTGTAGATGTATTTAAACATCATAAATTATTTGACTTATTATTTATTTTCACATGCATTTAGTTTAACTATTATAGATTAACTTGTAACAGTTTTTAGAATTTTAAATATTTTAATAGTATAGTGCGTTAGGAGGTTATATTGATGAGTTATGAACCCTACGATTGTATTGATGTAGGAAGTGAATTTTGTCCTAGTAACGCTAAACTGCGATAAATAGTTTAGTATTTTA
>CALJTN010000254.1 GCA_937976175.1 uncultured Clostridiaceae bacterium
ATGTTTCATTCTAGGGTCAATTTGATGGTTAATGATTTGTGCCATCATACTAAATAAAACTACTAATATTCCAGTAATCAAGCAAAGTACCAAAAGCATATTGTAATCGTGATATTTTGCACTCTCGAAACAGAGTGTACCTAGCCCTGGATAGGAAAATACTTTTTCTACAACATAAGTTGCTCCTAAAATATGAGGAAGAGATATTGCCATAATACTAATATAGGAAGGCATAACATTTCTCAGGCAATGTTTATAAATTATTTTATTCTTATTTAACCCTTTAACCTTGCATAGTAGCACATATTCCTGTCTGATTTCTTCCACTAATTTGTTACGTATCATGTAAGTGTAATACCAAAGATGGCTTAAAATCAAAACAGTTAACGGTAATACAAGATGCTCTATTCTACTTATAACGTCGGTTGATTTACCCATTGAGTATGCTCCACTTGAGGGCAATATTCCTAAATTAATACTAAAAATTAAAATCAGTACCAGTGCCACCCAAAACGAAGGAATACAAGTAGTAATTACCCCTATTTTGCAGATTATTCTATCCATAACTTTGTCTTCATGCAGCGCGCAAAAAATTCCCAGAAGCAAAGCTAACAGAAAGGTAAGAATATACCCAAGACCACCTAGAATAATTGTATTTTTATAAAACTCTTCAATTACTGTCATTACGTCCTGCTTGTATTTATAAGATATTCCAAATTCCCCCTGAGCTGCATTTGATAGCCACTTTATATATTGCGTATGTATCGGTGTGTTTAGCCCAAGCTTTTCCATTGCCTCAAGTTTTTGTGTAGTATTCATCCTTTCAACACCCTCACCATAATAAGACATAAGTGGATCCCCAGGTGACATTCTCGCCATATAAAACACAATGATAGACAATAAAAATATAACAAATATGAACTGTATAACTTTTTTCCCTATGTAAATTACATTATCCATAACATTCTGCCCTTTCATAACACCATAGAAGCATAAAAAAAAACCACAAAAATAGAAGCACTGCTTTTGCAGAGCATTCCAACCTTCGTGGCTGAGATTTAAAACTTGCACATGGTGATAATTTCCTACACTGAGCCTTCATGACTCAATCTTTTTAAGTATAATATATTTTTTTCTGTGTGTCTATAATATTTTTGTACATATTTAGTTTTCTAAGCTATTGATAACTAGCAAGGGACTGACTTCCAGTTTTTTATTTAGCACTCATGTCTTCAAAATTTAAATATTGCTTACCTTTAAATCCATAACAGTAAACTTACCAGTTGAAAATGGTAAGAATGTATCCTTTGATACCCCTCTAAATCCACTTCCAAACATATCATAAATATTTGATGAAAGTTGCATCTCCGGAAGCCTTCCTATAAGTCTTTCCCCATCAAATAAAAATGCACATTGAACAGGTGCTGCAAAATCTCCACTTGATGTAAAGTCTCCACCCGATGAAAGCATAACAAATATGCCTATCTCTCCACCTAGAAGCTCCTTCAGTGTTTTTTGTGATTCCTCTATCTTATGATTAATAAAACTAACTGCTGGTACACCATCATAAAGTGAAGCTGAACTTCCTGTTAAAGGTAAATTAAACTTACGTGCTGTTCTTTTATCAGTGTATGGAGCTTTTATTACGCCTTTTTCAATAAGAGCATATCTATACTCATTATTTACAACACCTTCTGCATCAAAGAAAGGTATATTTATTACATCATCAGGATTAAGTGATTGATAAAATGTAAAATCTTCACTGAAAACTTTCTCTCCTATTTTATCTGAAAACAATGAACTTCCACTTCCAAATACATTTGCCTCTAAATCAGATATTAATTTGCTCATTGGAGCCATTTGAGAATAAAATACAACTGGATATGCTTTATTTTCAGGAAGCTCCACTTTATTGTTAAATGCACTTAAAATAACATCACTCTCTTGCAATAATAAGTCTCTATCATATTTTCTTTCCTGAGCTGCTATAAACCCTTCGAAAAGGCTTGATGAATCCTTATGTTTAAATAAAAGTTCTATACTAATACCTTTATCACTATATTCAAGATTTAAGCCTTCATCATTTGACATCTCTGTATTTGTTTCCGTTAAATTTATTTTGTTTGAAAAAATAAAATCTGGATGATTCTTTCTAAGATTATATAAAAGCTCATTAACTTCATCTACTATTTCTTCATCTTTAATGAATTCTGATTTTTTATCCACTTTTTCTTTCCTATCTGCTGAAGGACTACATGGATATTCAATATTTTGTTTTAAAGATTCCATTGCATCATTTTCAAGTTCAGTTTCATTATATTTTCCTATTGCTCCTGCAACACCTATAAGTCCATCCTTATATATTCTAAGACTTGTTTTTGTATTATTTTTAATTCTCACAGAATCTACATTTGAATTAGTAATATTAATAGAAGTCTCTTTAACATTATTTATATATTTTTCTTTTATCATAACTCTCACCCTCCCCTATTGCACATTCATATTCTTAACTCTTACATATGGTCCACCAAATGCTACTGGTAACGGATATTGCTCCATCTTACCACAACCACCTAATGTCATGGAGAATATTTCTAATTTGTCTGATAATCCATCTATTTCAGAAAGAGTCTCAAAGACACTACCTGTAATTACTGATATATCAACTGGCTCTACTATCATGCCGTTCTCAATTCTATAAGCACGTTTTGGAGCTATTGTAAATGTTGACATTCCAGAACCATGTTTAAAGTTTTCAATATAAAAACCTTCTTTAATTTCCGAGAAAATTTCTTCCTTAGTTTTACTTCCTGGAAGTATATATGTTGACGTCATTCTTACGATAGGTTCAAATTCATAATTCGTAGCACGTGCATTTCCTGTTACCTCTTCTTCAAGCTGTGCAGCCGTTGATGCACTATGAAGTCTTCCTGTAAGAACACCATTTTTAATTAAATATGACTTGCCAGCCTTAGTTCCTTCATCATCAAATGGAATATATCCATTTCCCATTTCTTCTCCACTATCAACTATAGATAAAATATCTGAACCAACCTTTGTCCCAATTGCCCACTCTTTTTTCATAGTTTCATCTCCAACCATAAAGTCAGATTCACTCTTATGTCCAAAGCTTTCATGTGCAAATACCCCTGCAACAACAGGCGCTAAAACAACTGTATACTTTCCTGGTTTAACTGGTTTTGAATTCATCAAAAACTCCTCGCATTTTTCAATATAAGCTATTAGTTCAGGTTCTTTTCCATTTAAATCAGTATAATAATTAGAGCACTTGTCAAAACTTTCTGACAATTTTTTATCCCCATTTACAAAATTAAAAGTTAATCTAAAGCCTGCCCTTTGAGTATCAAAAATAAGATTTGCGCCCTTACTTGAATAAAACTCAAGCACCTTTCTGCAATCAACATAATTAGCTTTCCACATCTTTATATTGTCTCTATCTTTAATAACTTTGAAATATGTTTTTAGTAATTTATCTTTATCTTCCTTATTTATATCTGATATGCTATCACTCCGAAATTTTAAATATTCGCCCTTATTTACTTGGAATTTTTTAAATATAGGATTTTCACTTATATTACTATTAGGTTTTGTCATTTTAGAAAGTTTGTTAACTTCTTCTTGAATTGAATCCACATCAGATATTGATGAATAGTACCATCTTTCTCCATCAAATATTCTTATAAATGCAGCCTTATACTTTCTAATTTTAGATTGCTCTAATGCCCCTAGTGTATATCCTATATTAGTCTCAAATACCTCCTCAATCCTAACATCTGTATAAAGATTTTCTGGAAATTTGAACATATTTATGCCCCCTTTTATATATATTACAAATCCAATTCTTTTGAAAGAAATTGGATTGTGTTTCTTAGTGTATCTTTATTTAAAGAATAATAAGCCTTATGGTCTCTTTTTTCACAATGTACAATTCCTGTTAGTAAAAGATAATCCATATGATAACTAACAGTTGCGGTTGTTATACTTAATGCTTGAGCTATCTCAAGACCATAATAATCCCTTTTGAGCAATAGTTTTATTATTTGGAATCTAGTTTTATCTGAAATATTTTTAAAAATGTTTAAGTTATTCTCTAAATCACCAGACCCTAACATTTTATTAATTACATTTTCAAAATTCACTCCAAAATAAATATAGCACGTATTTTCTTTGTCCTTTATATTTATAGTCAAATCATCTATGTAAACAGACGTAATATATATTTTTTCAAAATCGTCTAGTTTCACAATATTTTTTGTGATATTTTTAATAAAATCTATTCCTGATTGTTTGATATTTTTTTCTAAGTAATCATTGAATTTTTTTATATGCTTTATTCTTTCCTTTTGAATAGATTTATAAATAGGAATATATTCATTTATAAACTGTATAAAATCATACATATACTTATGCTTATAATTAATCATACTAAAAATCTCCCATTTTACAGAAGATTTTATATCAAGGTCGTTAACATAATTTATAATTGATTCTTTACTTGAGGTTATATTTTTAACCTCTTCTTCGTCTAATTCACCTTTAGAGAGACTCTTAACTATTTTTTCTTCAAAATATTCACAGTCAATCTCACTTAAGTGGTTTAGATATTCCTTCAATTCTTTATACTTCCATATATCTTCTCTTCCAATTAAATCTAAAACTGAAGTATCTTTATCAAAATATTGCTCAAGCTTTTGATTATTTATTTTTTTATTGTTAACGATTGAATTCACTATTGCTTCAAGCTTCTCAAAAGTAGCTTCTGTTCCCATCTTTTGACTTTCTTCTTTCGCATATTTAAAATTATTTATAACCCACAAGCTTGAAAAAATATCATGTATTTCACCTGGCGTTTTATCAAATATTATATCCATGTTCCCTCCGTGGTTATCTAATTTAAAATCAAGTAATCATCTAATTTAATTATACTTGGATTTCCGTTATATGTAAATAACTTTTTAAATATATTTTGCATTAATACAATATTAATAGCTATTTAGACCTTCAAACAGTCTAAAACTCATGATAATATTAAAGAATAAACTTCAAGAGGATTCTGTAACTTGTAGCTTGATTCGTCATTGCCATTTTGCTTGGTGTAGGAATCTCTTTAATGATTACAAGTCGCTTAAAAAAAGTTTTAGCTTTTGCTGAAAAATTTGGAGAAGGCGATTTAAGTCAGCAGATAGATATTGATACAAAGGATGAAATTGGGATACTTGTAAGGGCCTTAAATAAAGCTGGAGATAATACTAGAATTCTAGTGAGTGAAATTCTTAATAGTACTTCTGATCTATCTAGCACAAGCGAAGAAATATCAGCAACTATGGAAGAGGTAAATTCAAAAATGGAACTAGTTAATGAGGCTACAAGACAAATTTCCAGAGCATCAGAGGATTTATCAGCTACCATAGAGGAAGTAAATGCCTCAACGGAGGAAGTAGCTTCAGCTGCTTCTGAATTATCCAATATGGCAGACAACGGACAAGTATCCTCAGAAGAAATTTAGTCCAGAGCACTTATGGTTAAAGAAAAAGTTATAAGTGCCTCAAGGATAGCTGATGAAATTAATAATGAAAAAACAAGGGAAGGGATTTGCAGTTGTTGCTGATGAAGTAAAAAAACTTGCTCAGCAATCAGGAGAAACAGTTACAAGAATACAAAATGTTATAGGTACTGTGGAGGATGCTTTTAAGAATCTTTCAGAGGCAGCAGAATCTACATTGAGTTTCTTATCAACTAATGTTAAGCAGGACTATGAGCTTTTAGTTAGTACAGCAATTCATTATGAGAAGGATTCACAAGTAATTAAAAAGATGTCTGATGAAATGACCATATCATCTAAAGCGATGCTAGAATCCATAGAACAAGTAAATGAGGCATTGCATACAGTTGCCGCAACATCACAGGAGTCAGCTTCAAGTAGTGAAGAAATTTTAGCTAGTATAGAAGAGATAACAAATGCCATTGAAGAGGTTACAAAATCAACTGAAACTCAAGCGGAACTCGCACAAAGACTAAATGGTATGGTTGAAAAATTTAGGATATAAGTAGTGCCCCTGGGGTGTAAATTATGGAAATCCTACTTCTTGCTAGCTATAGCAAAGAAAAAGGGAGCTAATCAGCTCCCCTTTTAATTATAAATTCTTTTCGTAAGATTCAACCATTTTTTTAACCATTTGTCCGCCTACTGAACCATTTTGTCTTGAAGTTAAATCTCCATTGTAACCATTTGAAAGATTTACTCCTACTTCACTAGCAGCTTCCATTTTAAATTTGTTTAATCCTTCTCTAGCCTCTGGAACTAATACTCTATTTCTTGACATATATATTACCTCCTCTATTAATACTTATTTTTTGTTACTGATAGCTTGTGCAATATCATAAAAAATACTCATAGAAATATATACATATCCTTATATAATAAAGAATATAAGAAACATTCTGTTAGAACATCTAGTTTTTTATATGTATAATATGCAATTCCCAAATAATAATTTTTAAGCTAATCCCCTAAAAAAATTTATAAAAAAAAGGTCCTCCTAAAGGACCTATAAATATTTTTTCATATGCTTTAATGCAGTTTTTTCAACTCTAGATACCTGTGCTTGGGATATGCCTATTTCATCTGCTACTTCCATTTGTGTTTTTCCATCAAAGTACCTCAAATTTAAAATTAGTCTTTCTCTATCTTTTAGCTTTTCTAGTCCATCTTTAATTGATATGCTTTCAATCCAACTATCATCTAAGTTTTTAGTGTCCTTTATTTGATCTACTACACAAATTTCATCGCCACTATCATGATGAATTGGTTGAAACAAAGATACAGGATCTTGCAACGCGTCTAGGGCGAATACCACCTCTTCCCTCGGTAGTCCTAGTTCGTTTGCTATTTGAGATACAGTAGGCTCTTTATTGTTTTCACTAGATAATCTCTCTCTAACTTTTAGCGCTCTATAGGCGATATCTCTTAATGACCTACTAACTCTTATAGAATTATTATCTCTTAAGTACCTTCTTATTTCCCCAAAGATCATAGGTACTGCATATGTTGAAAACCTAAGATTTAAGCTTAAATCAAAATTATCTATAGACTTCATGAGGCCAATACAACCTACTTGAAATATATCATCTATATTTTCTCCACGATTATTGAAGCGCTGTATGACGCTTAAAACCAATCTTAAGTTTCCTTCAATAAACTTTTCTCTACACTCATACTCCCCATTTTGTATCCTATAAAGCAACTGTTTATTTTCTTTTTCTTTCAATACAGGTAATTTTGAAGTATTTATTCCGCATATTTCTACTTTATTGAAGTTCATTAGGCCATCATTCCCTTCAGAGTAATTGAAGTTACATTATGTCCTTATGATTTATCTTTTATACTAAGGATAACCTTACACCATTTTAATAATTACATTCCTTAAGCTCCTTCAACCATATCTCGTTTACCATATCCAATATAACCAAGTACCATCAAGGCAATACTAATCACAGTCATAGTAATAAAGATTGCTGCATCAAACTTATCCACTGGCATCCGTGGAATCCAACTTTGAACTGCTGTTTTTGAAAACCATTCCGGCAAATCTAACATCCCACCAAAGTAGTTT
>CALJTN010000255.1 GCA_937976175.1 uncultured Clostridiaceae bacterium
CAGACTGCCCCGTGCAAAACTGGACTCAATGAAGTGAGAAGAAATCTACATTTTAGTTAGTTATGAATAGATTTAAGTAGATTTTATCGAGCGGTTACAGAAATACCTAATGAAAGTTATTTTCAAGATAAGAGAAATATATGTTATGTGATACTAGACAAGAAAGAAGAATTTGTAGGTATAGTTGAATTGTTTAATTTATCTTGGAAAAATCGTAGAGCTGAGCTTAGTATTATAATAAAATATTCATATAGAGGTAAGGGGTATGGGAACGAGGCTATTAAGAAAATTCTTGATATAGGTTTTGGAGAATTTGGTTTTAATAGAATATGGTTAAGGGTGCTAGAACATAACACAAGGGCAATTGAATGTTATAAAAAAGTGGGATTTGTACAGGAAGGTATATGCAGAGAAGAAAGTTTAAGAATGGGACAATTTAAAAATCAAGTACAAATGAGTATTTTGAGAAGTGAATGGATTTAACGATAAGCTGAGGATTATAGGATATAAAATTAGCACTTATTATATAAAAATCAAAAGGAGAATATTATGATGATGAACCTAAGAAAATACGGTAATGAACCATTTAAGGTTGCAGTTATCCATGGTGGACCGGGTGCTCCTGGGGAAGTTGCGCCAATGGCAAGAGAACTATCATCTATATGTGGAATTCTTGAACCATTCCAAACAGAGGATTCTATAGAGGGACAAATACTTGAGCTTAGAGATATACTTGAAAATAATGCAGAGGCTCCAGTTATATTAATTGGACATTCTTGGGGGGCTTGGCTTAGCTATATGTTTGCAGCTAGGTATCCGGAGTTAGTTACAAAACTAATATTAGTTGGATGTGGTTCCTTTGAAGAGAAATATCTTGTAGCAATGAATCATAGCAGGACAAATCGTTTAACGGAAGAGGAAAATAACCGTGTTGGAGAGTTATTTAGGTTGTTAAATGATTCTAATAACAAGAATAAAAAAGATTCATTAAGTGAGTTTGGAAAACTTATGTCAAAATCAGATTCTTTTAAGCCCATTTGTTTTGCAGATGAGATATTAGATTTTCAGCCTGAAGTATTTGAAAATTGTATGAAGGAAATTAATTATTTAAGAAGTAGTAAAAAGCTTTTGGAATTAGGAAAAGAAATTAAATGTCCAGTAGTTGCCATACATGGTGAATATGATTCCCATACTTTTGAAGGGGTTGAAAAGCCATTATCCACAGTAATAGAGGATTTTAAGTTTATTTTATTAAAGGATTGTGGACATTCTCCTTGGAATGAAGTATATGCAAAAGATGAATTTTACCAAATACTTAGGGAAGAAATATAATTATTATATTTTAAAGTATAATAAAACAAGAAATAATATGATGATTTGAGAACACCATTAACTTCTCTACTCGGATATGTGGAGTTACTGAATCATGATGAAAACTTAAGTGAGGAAGAGAGACAAGAATATACTGAAATAGTTGAAACAAAGGGTAAAGCTTTGCTTAAGCTAATGGAGGAATTTTTTCAAGTTTCAAAGCTGGAGTCAAATGATATAAAATTAAATATTAAAAGAGTAAACATATCAGAAATAGTGAGGCAGAGTATAGTTTTATTATATAATGAGTTCACTAAACTTAATATAGAACCTATTATTAATAGCCCACAGGAAGATTTATATGCCTTAGGAGATGAAGGAGCAATAAATAGAATTTTAAGCAATCTAATTTCTAATAGTTTAAAATATGGAATTGACGGTGGAGCAATAGGAGTAGATTTAAGAGAGGAAGAAAAAAACATAGTTATTGATGTATGGGATAAGGGAAAAGGAATACCAGAAAATGATATGCCTTTTATCTTTAATAGGTTATATACTTTAGAAAAATCAAGGAATATAAAACTTCAGGGCAGTGGACTAGGATTAACTATAGCTAAGAAGTTAGCAGAAAATCAGCAGGGTAAGCTTATCGCTTGCAGTATACCCTATGAAAAAACAACCTTTACCTTCAGCTTAAAAAAAAGTTAAGGATTTTGTAAGGAATGTGTAAATTGGATGTAAGGATTGTGCTTTATACTTAAAGCATAGTCCTTTTTAAATATTAATTGATGGGGTGATTACATGGAGCATATTGTAAAAACAAACAATTTAACTAAAGTTTATAAGAACACAGCGGCTGTAGACAAACTAAACATGACCATAAACAGGGGAGAAATTTATGGCTTTCTAGGGCAAAATGGTGCAGGAAAAACAACTACTATAAGAATGATTATGGGACTTGTTAAAGCAACTGATGGTAAAATAGAGCTGTTTGGTAACAAGAAAAATAATCATAAGGTATATGAAAGAATTGGTTCAATAATAGAATATCCTGGATTTTATCCAAATTTAACTGCAGTGGAAAATTTAGAAATACATAGAAGAATGGTTGGTATGGAAAGTAAAAACTGCATAAAAGATAGTCTTAATATTGTTGTACTTAAAGATGTAGGAGATAAAAAAGTAAAGAATTTTTCACTTGGTATGAAACAGAGAATGGGCATTGCAAGGGCATTGCTTCACAATCCAGAACTATTAATCTTAGATGAACCTACTAATGGACTTGATCCTATAGGAATAAAGGAAATAAGAGAGCTTATTAAAGATTTATGTAATAAACGAGGCATTACAGTTTTGATTTCAAGCCATATATTAAGCGAAGTTCAATTATTAGCAACAAAGGTAGGGATAATTCATAAAGGAGTTTTGCTAGAGGAAATAGGTTATGATGATTTACAGAAAAGAAATAGACAATATTTGCAGATAAAAGTAAACGATGATAAAAGGGCTTCCTTCTTACTAGAAAAAAAGCTTAATATATCAGATTATGTGGTGTGGGAAAGCAATGTTATAAGAGTTTATGAAAAAATAAATGAAGCTTCAAAAATTAACAGAGTAATGGTAAGTAATGACGTAGAGGTAAATGAAATAGCAGTAACCGTAGATAATTTAGAGGATTATTTTATAAGATTGACTGGGGGGAAATAATAATGATTAATATATTGTATTCAGAAATACTAAAATTAAAGAAATCATATTTTCTTTTAATAATCTTGGCAGGTGGGCTGGCGGTACCACTACTATTATTCTTTGGATGGTTACTTCAAGGGCAAACTGTAGCTTGGGATAGATATGCAGCCAATTCTGAAATTATGATGTTTATAATGTTATGCCCAATACTTTTTTCACTAGTTTCGGCATATGTATTTTCAAGAGAGTTTACGGACAAAACTGCAAATATATTATATTCTTATCCAGTTCACAAAATAGAAATTTTCCTAGGTAAGCTTTTAGTTATCTTTATGGTTATTACTGTAATATATATCATACACTTTGCAGCACTATTCGGTGGAGGCTTGATTCTAAACCATGAGCCACTTACAAGAAAAATATTATTGGCACATGGCAAAATACACCTATATTCTATGATATTTCAATTTGCATTAATTCCAATAGGTATTTTTATTGCAAGCTTATGTAGAAATATTATGTTACCAATAATCTGCGGCACTTTAGTGACCCTAACTAATATGTTTTTGTTAAGTGGTAATAAGTTTAAATATTCACCTTTTATGATGCCTTTCATGCCATTAGCCAATTACACAGAAAAGCTTAAATATTTTGTTACTACTCAAACAATTTTTATGGCTATGGTGGTATTTGTGGTGGGATTTATTGCATGTAGTATATATTATTTAAAGACAGATATTGATTAATCTAATTCTTTTTGCATGACTCTATATGTTGTAATTAGAGTTGTAGATAGGAAAATATGAAATGAGCCTATGGGTTTTTATATACAAAATATGGCCTTGTATACAAATTAATGCTATAATTTGTATGTAGTGCGAGCTGCGAAGCAGCACGCAAACGCGTGTTGTTAAATAATGAAAAGTAACTGTGTATAAGTTTGTAAGAATAAGACATGAGAACTCAAAAGAAAAGTTTAATAAGGGAGGTAACACCATGAGTTTTGATAATTACGCTAAAACCTGGGACACCGATGAAAGGATTAATAGAGCAAAAATAGTTGCAAATGAAATAAGCAGCTCCATTGCTATCAATAAAAACTATTCTGCTATGGAGTTTGGATGTGGAACTGGTCTTGTGAGCTTTAATATTTACGATAAATTTAAAAGTATTACTCTCGTTGATTCCTCGAGAGGAATGATAGATATACTAGAGTCGAAAATTGATAAATACAAAATAAATAATATGGCTCCTTATCATTTAGATATATTAAGTGAAAATGCAATAGATATGAAATTTGATGTTATCTATAATTCTATGGTATTGCACCATATTCAGGATACTGAGGGTATAATAAAGACTTTTTATGAGTTACTTAATAAAGATGGTTACTTATGTATAGTAGATTTAGATGAAGAAGATGGTAGCTTTCATAAGAAATATCCAGATTATGATGGTCATAATGGTTTTAACCAAGAGGATTTAAAAAGCATTTTAATTAGTGCTGGGTTTAAAGATGTAGAATCAAATACATTTTTTTATGGTGAAAAAAATATAGAAGATCAAAAGGTTAATTATTCGTTATTCCTTATGAAAGCAAGAAAATATTAGTTGCTGTATTTACATAATCAGAAAGAAGTAGTTACAGCTAAAATGAGGTGCATTTTATGATTATTATGATTAATGGTGCTTTTGGTGCTGGAAAAACAACAGTATCAAAGGCTTTAGAAGAAAGAATTGCAAACAGTATGATCTATGATCCAGAGGAAGTAGGAGTCTTACTTAGAAATATAATTCCTTATGAAGTAATGGGAGAAACTGAAAAAACAAGAGATTTTCAAGACTTTGAACTATGGCCAAAACTTGTTGTGATGATTGCAGAACAAATAAAGAAGCAATACAATAAGCACTTAATAGTTCCAATGACCTTAAGAAATATAAAATATTTTAAATATATATATAACGGGTTAGGGACCATTGATAGTGAAATATATCATTTCTGTTTAAAGGCATCTATTACTAAGATACATGAAAGACTTAAACAAAGAGGAGAAAAACCAGGAAATTGGGCTTTTCTACAAACTGAAAAGTGTATAGCTGCATATGAAAAATATGATTTCAGTGAGTATATAGATACTGAGTATTTAGGGATTACTGAGATTGTTGAGATTATAGTAGGAAAGATCAAAGTAAGGGGGATTAACTAATGGCTTAAGATTAAATGTTAAAATCTTCTTGTATAAGTTATAAAGTATTTTTTAGTGTTTTTTAAATAGGGGACGGTTAACAACAAAGTTCAAATAATTATTAACCGTCCCTTTGAGTTTTACAAGAATTTAATAAAAACACTTTAGACAGGCGACCTTTTTATGTCCTAAAGAATTCAAAAAACTGTCTATGCTTAAATATCCTAAGCTATCTACCCCAATAAAATTACGTATTTCCTTTATGCTCATACTAGAACCTATAAGCTCTTCTTTGCTGGAAGTATCAATTCCAAGGCAGCAGGGGGATTTTATTATAGGTGAAGCTAGTCTATAATGAATTTCCTTTGCACCTGCATCTTTAAGAAGAGAGACAATTTTTTTACAGGTGGTACCTCTAACCATAGAATCATCTATAACTACAACTTTTTTACCTTGAATATTTTCTTTGATAATATTTAATTTTAAAGATACAGCTTCTTCTCTTTTAGCTTGAGAGGGTTTTATAAAGCTTCGGCCTATAAAACTATTTTTCACAAAGCCTTGAGCGTAAGGTAAAGAAGAAGCTTTCGAATATCCTAAAGCGGCGGTAGTGCCAGAATCGGGTACCCCTATTACAATATCAGCATCTGCTGGACATTCTTTATATAAAATCTCACCAGCCTTGAATCTGGAGCTATAAACGCTAACTCCATCAATTTTACTATCTATTCTGGCAAAATAAATATATTCAAAAGCACAGGTATTACAGGTAGCATTTCTGATAAAACTTAAGGTTTCTATTCCGCTGCTGTCAATTTTAAGTATTTCCCCAGGAGCAACATCTCTTATGAATTCGTAACCAACCACATCTAAAGCGCAACTTTCTGAGCATACTATATAACTATCCCTAAGCTTTCCTATACATAAAGGTCTTATGCCTTGTTGGTCTCGCATTGCAAATAACGTATCCTTTGTAAGTATAACCGCAGCATATCCACCTTCGATATGTTTTGATATAAGTTCTAAGGTTTTTTCTATAGAAGAATCATATTCTTTTCCGATGAGCTTTAAAATAACCTCAGAATCCGTAGAGGTATTAAATTTTAATCCATAGTCTTCAAGAGATTTCTTTAACTCAACTGCATTTGTGAGGTTGCCATTATGCGCGAGAGATATTTGCCCAAAAGAATACTCATCTAAAAGAGGCTGGGCATTTATAGCAGTGCTTTCACCAAAGGTAGAATATCGTACGTGTCCTATGGCAGAAAACCCATTTATATTACTAAGGTTATTTTTTGTAAATACCTCGCTTACTAGCCCCATAGCCTTATGGCAAATAAGCTTGTGTCCATCTGAATAGGTTAAGCCACAGCTTTCCTGTCCTCGATGTTGAAGTGAATTAAGTGCAAAATAAAGAGTAGAAGACAAGTTAATTTCTTCCTTAGAGAACACACCAACAATTCCACATTCCTCTTTATATTTATCAACATTGTTAATTTGCATTTTACCACTTCCGCTTCTGTTTTATATGTAACTTTTTTTCTTTATAGCTTCATCAATAACTTTATAAAAATCTTTACTACCAGCCAGCTTTCTACTGGTTACAAGATACAACATATTAGCTATCTTCTCTTAAAATATTGATATCTTTTCCTGCCATTATCTTATTCATATTTCTCATGGAGCACATTTTTCCACACATAGTACAGCTATCCTCATGCTCAGGAGAAGACTCTTTTCTATATCGTCTAGCTTTTTCTGGATCGATGGCAAGTTCAAACATTTTTTCCCAATTAAGTTCTTGTCTTGCTTTACTCATTTCATTATCCCAGTTTCTAGCACCGGGGATGTTTTTAGCTATATCACCAGCATGAGCAGCTATCTTTGCAGCAATGATTCCTTCTTTAACATCCTCTAGATTAGGTAATCTTAGGTGCTCAGATGGAGTTACGTAGCACAGAAAATCAGCTCCACAACTTGCAGCTAAGGCTCCACCAATGGCACTTGTAATGTGATCGTAGCCTGGCGCTATATCTGTAACGATAGGTCCTAATACGTAAAAGGGAGCACCATGGCAAAGTTTCTTTTCAAGGAGCATATTAGCCTTGATTTCATTTAATGACATGTGT
>CALJTN010000256.1 GCA_937976175.1 uncultured Clostridiaceae bacterium
ATGGAATAAACATCTAGATTTATCTAATATTTTGCATTTTGACTTTATGTAAACCCTACGTAATTGCAAGTGCTATAACCTACACTTACAAATATAAGCTAATGTACTTTAAATTTGCTTAAGCTCCCTCCCTTTGCAAAAAAGCGCTGAATATTCTTTTCAACTGACGAGTCAGAAATTAATGGTGGCGCATGGTGTGGTTTGGTGCGGGCATCAATAACCATATTATCACAGGCCCAGTGCTTATTTTCATAATAGCTATTAACACCATAAATATCATGGGAAGGGTTACTTCCCGTAAATGTAGCCCATAAAAAATTTTGTAGGGAGCCGCTCATAAATGAACTGTCATCGCATAGGATGATCATTGGGCAAGTTGACATCTCACCTCTTGCCTGAACTTCGGAGCATAACTCATCTAGTTGACTTTGAGCCTCCTTATAACTTAAAAATGTAGGCCCTTCTAGGGCTACGATGCCTGGCATTATTAACCTTGGATTTTTAAAATCTCCTAAATCCGTAAGTTGCTTTGGCACCTCACTACACAATTCTCTTTTTTGATCCCCGCAGGCTGCAAATACCACTTTGCTACCTGTATTTAAACCCGTTCCGGAATAATCAAGGGTATCTATTGTTGTATTGGTTTGAAAATGAATGTCACGATGAAGATCTATTCGTTCAAGTATATAGGTTAAGAATTCTATCTCCTTGCGGGTATCTAATGGCTCATTCTCTTCTGCGGTAATAAATAAATATTTAGCTAGGCTAACATGGCCTGTTCCTAATATTCGATTGGCAATGGTGAGAATTTCAGCTGGTTGTTTGACCTTTTGGTAAGGTGTATACCTTTCACTTCCAATGGCAAATAGCAATGGATGAACTCCCGCTGCATCTACAGCATGAACTTCTTTAACACCAGGAAATTCATATTTTACCGCATTACCTGTTAACTCATGGACTAGATCGCCGAAAGCAGTATCCTCTTGAGGAGGACGACCAACAACTGTAAATGGCCAGATTCCCTTGGATTTAGCGAATACTTTATGAACCCTCATTACAGGAAAATCATGAACAAGACTATAATATCCAATGTGGTCACCAAAAGGTCCCTCTGGCTTCGTTTCACCTGGATAAATTTCACCTGTAATAACAAAATCGGCATCAAGACTAATACAATAACCATCAACATAAGAATAACGGAAATTACGTCCAGAAAGAAGCCCAGCAAAGGTCATTTCACTTAGTCCCTCAGGTAAGGGCATGATGGCAGCTAGCGTGTGAGCAGGAGGCCCGCCTATAAAAATGCTCACTTTAAGTGGAACACCAAGCTTGTTTGCTTTTTCTTGATGAATTCCAATTCCGCGGTGAGTTTGATAGTGTAGTCCTACTTCTTTATTCATTTCATAATCGTTGCCATTAAGCTGAACTCGGTACATCCCTAAATTGCTATTCATAATGCCAGGTTTTTCTGGATCTTCTGTATAAACTTGAGGCAAAGTAATAAAAGCCCCGCCATCATCTGGCCAATGGTGAATAAGTGGAAGGTCAGAGATTTGTATTTCCTTAAATCCATTCAATTTATCCTTAGCTTTTTTAAGTGGTAGTGCCTTTGAAGCTGCCCATCCTGTGCTTACATGTTTAAATGGATTTTTAAGTATACTCATTGGGTTGTTGCGTACCCCAATCACATCCTTTGTTGCCTCTAAAGTATTTCTAAAAATAAACTTACTTCTTGTAAGAGTTCCGAATAAATTTGATACTGCTGGAAATTTAGAGCCTTTAACATTTTCAAATAAAATTGCAGGGCCTCCAGCTGCGTAAACCCTCATATGTATAGCTGCCATCTCAAGGTTCGGGTCCACTTCTTCATGTACCCTAACTAATTCACCAGCCTTTTCTAAATCAAGAATACATTCTTCCAAACTTCGATACATTCTTTAAATCCTCATTTCTATAGATAAATTTAATCATGCATATTCTTATGCAAACATTTTTTTCAATAATGCTAAAACATACTTACATTAATATATTTAAGCCTACTTTCATTATACATAAGTTTGAGACTTCTTCAATTTATTTGTCAAAAATAAGAATGTAACAAATTCTAATTCAAATCATAAGATGTTATTGATGAGGATTTTAATCCGTAGCAAAAGCCATAGGAGGGGTTTAATGTATAACACCCAGTTTTTTTATTGTCCCTATAGTAAGCAACATACACTTTGGCCATTTTCAAATGAACAAATGAGAAACTTTGATGAGTTTGATGAGTTTGATGGATTTAACGATTTTGAGGATTTTGAGGATTTTGAGTACTTTAATGACTTTGACGACTTTGATGACTTTAATGAGTTTGATGGCTTTAATGAGTTTGAAGACTTTGATGCGTTTGAAGACTTTGACTCCTTAAATGATGAATATTATTTTGATGGTGCCAGAGCTCCTCAGCAGGAAGTTAATAGAATATTAGTAATGCTTAATCGTCAAAGACCTAACCTAAGCAGGAATCTTCAAAGATTCGGGTTAAATACAGCATTAATTAATGCCTACTTCAGAATTGTCATAGCCTACACAATAGACAATTCACAAAGTCATACAGGTAATATAAATCAAAGAACAAATGCCCTATTAAGTAGTTTTAGAAGAAGTAATTCTAGGATAATACTTGCTCTACGTGCAGCTGGCGTACCAAATAATGTAATAAATAACACCCTTAGAGAGATAATAGAATTTACTCTAAGAAATATGAGTACTGCTCCTGGTCCTGCTCCAATTGATAGATGGAGTCAGTGGGAGGACCTGGGTGGATTTTTAACTTCTGGGCCTGCGGTTTCCTCTTGGGCACCAAATAGACTGGATGTCTTTGGAGCTGGAAGCAATAGTGCTTTGTATCATAGATGGTGGAATGGTTCTAGCTTTAGTGTTTGGGAAAGCCTTGGCGGAATATTAACTTCTGCTCCTGCAGCAGTTTCCTTTGGAAACAACAGAATAGATGTATTTGGCAGGGGTACTGATAATGCTATGTGGCATATATTCTGGAATGGCTCTACATGGAGTGCATGGGAAAGCCTTGGTGGAGAATTAACCTCAGCTCCTGCAGCTGCTTCCTCAGCACCTAACAGGCTTGATACTTTTGTAAAAGGTACTGACAACGCTCTTTGGCATAAATGGTGGGATGGATCTCGCTGGAGTGATTGGCAAAGTCTCGGTGGGATACTAACTTCATCACCTGCTGCTGTTTCGTGGGGGATCAATAGAATTGATGTATTTGGAAGAGGCACTGATAATGCACTATGGCACATATTCTGGAATGGCTCTAGCTGGAGTGCCTGGGAAACCCTTGGTGGAAGATTAACCTCAGCTCCTGCCGTTTCTTCAAGAGGCACCAACCGACTAGAAGTATTTGCTAGAGGTCAAAACAACCAACTAATGACCATATCTTGGAATGGTTCACGCTGGAGTAATTGGAGCAATATTGGAGGCACTATAACCTCTGATCCAGCAGCTGTATCCTGGGGGCCAAATAGAACTGATGTGTTTGCTAGAGGCACAAACAATGCACTGTGGCATATTTGGAGAAGTTAAGCATATACAAATTTTTTATACAGTTCGCTTAGGTGACACGCTCTATACTATAGCTAGGCCACACCCTTTATAAGATTGTCCACTAACTAATAAAGGTAGCTTTAACAGGTATAGTATTATTTAAAGTGTAACTTATGTATAAAACTTTGTGTCCGATACTATATACAGTATCGGACTACATTAGGAGCTTAAATAAAAGTTATTGAGTCTTCAACTCATTATTGCTATTATTACTAATTTTCCAGCAAATCTTTAATAGCTTCATCCAATCTTTCCGGCTCATAGGTTGGTGCAAATCTAGCATCAACATTACCCTTTCTATCTATAAGAAATTTAGTGAAATTCCATTTAATATCATTGCCTTTTGTATTAAATCCCATTTTGGATAATTTATCATATAACCCTTCTGATGCTTCATCTTCCTCAGCCTTTGGTGCTTCTGTTTTTAAGAACTTATATAATTCATCTGCATTTTCACCATTTACATCAATCTTACCAAAGGTTTTAAAAGTTGTTCCAAAGTTTATCTTACAGAACTGAGAAATTTCAGCATTATCTCCCGGTGCCTGCTCAAAGAATTGATTACTAGGAAAATCTAATACCTCAAAACCACTATCTTTATATTTATCATAAAGCTTTTGAAGACCTTCATATTGTGGTGTAAATCCACAGCCTGTTGCAGTATTTACTATTAAAAGTACTTTCCCTTTATAAGTATCCATAGGAATTTCATTTCCTTCAATATCTTTTATTTTATAATCGTAAATCATATTAATATCGCTCCTCTTGTAAATATTTATTTTGCATTTTCTTCAATTGATGGCTTTGGTAAAAAAACCGTGACTATGTCTTCTTTTTTTACTTTTTTAAAATAGCCCTTGTGGAAATTTGGGCTACATTATATTTATTAGCTATTTTAAGATTTCTATCCCCATTAACCTTTAAAAATTTAACCTTTTCCTTTTATAGTAGCACATGGCAAGCTGTGTAGCAATTTCTCATGAAGATAAGGATGACGATAAAAGACCTGTAACTACTATAAATGTACGTTCATTAATCCAGCAACCTCTTGACTATCAGATACTGGATGCGGGAATTCATAATATTGATGGTATTGCATGGACTGGTGAAGGTAAAATTATTAAGGTAGAATAGTTTTTTATTTGGAACTAGAAAAATGAAAGGTGACTATATCTACCTTTCATTTTTAATATTTATTAATTAATAACATAAGTTGACTACTTGGAATAGCTAGATTAAGGTTTTGCCCTTCTAAATATCCTGCAGCTGTAATCCCTACCAAGTATCCATATCTATCTAATAAAGCTCCTCCAGAACTTCCTGGAGAAATAGGAGCAGTAATTTGAATGAATTTTTCATCCTTAATATTCCTAAAACCTGCGACTATTCCATCAGAGATGGTGTTCATAAGTCCAAGTGGACTTCCAATAGCCACTATTTGCTGTCCTCTATTTAATGTACCCTTACCGTTAATAGGTATAGGCTCCGTTTTGTAATCTATCTTTAATAGTGCAAGATCGGTATCTTGATTTACTTTAATGAGCCTTGCAAAAATAGATTCATTCTCATTATTTTCAAATATTATCCCAAAGGTACTCCCACCTTTAACCACATGAAAATTGGTAACGATTGTTCCATCTCCATCTATTACAACACCTGACCCACCGCCACAAGTAGCTAGATTATCATCGTAAATTTTGATCATTACTACGCTAGAAGATAGCTTGGCTAGTTCTTCGTAGCTTTTTTCTCTTTTTTCATTTTTAATTTCAGGTATTATATCTATAGTTTGAATAGCCTTAGGTGGAATAATCTGACCTTTAATCACTTTCTCTGGCGCATTGATTTTATCAAAATCAATCGTATTAATCTTTTTATCATATTCAATTAGCTTTGAGTAAATATTTTTTGCATCTATTCTAAAAAACTCTTTATCTTCTGTTGGATTAATGTATAATACATCACATCCAAGCATTGAAATATATATTAAAAAATACACTTCATTTTTCTTTATAGGTCCGTAATAAAGAAACTTTGGTATTTCATTGGTAGCTTTTTCACTAGGAAATAGCTGGTTAAAATATGTATCTATCCACTTAAGCATTAGTATTCCAAAATTTTTCCTCATAGTTTCGTTTGCATTTTTCTCAGTAGCATCAAAGATACTTAGAATAGTTGCAAAGCTTTTTTTAGCTGACCAACTTAAATTCTTACTCCAGTTTAGCTTATTTAATTCAATATCACTTCTATAAGTACCTTTATCCCATATCAAGTACTCTGTCCACAATTTATCTACTTGTCCAATTTCATCTTTAAAAAAATTCTTATCTAGCCCATTTGTTACGTTAATATACGTAGAAGAGCACTTTTCTAATTTTTTCTGCAAATCTGTTACTTTTTTATGTAACTTTCTTCATTATCCGGAGTTCCTATATATCTATAAAAATAGATTGGTATCCCATTTAGTTTTTCAAGAAGTTTATTTCTCTGATTTTGTAAGTTAAAAATATCCTCTAAGGGATTTAAGCTATCTAAAAGAACAACTTTTTTAGATTTTTCAGTCATTATCAACATTACCACCCCAAAACATAAAATGTAATTATAGCAAGTATTCTATATCCATTCATAAACTCCTGCTTTAGCAACATTTCTGAAGGAAAGTTTACTTCTGCTATAAGTGGGGATTATAAAAGGTAGCAACAGCAAAACTTAATCTGCTATGCTACCTATATGACAGTTTTTATTAAACTATGCACACTTTATTACACTGCAACTGTTTTTTTAAATACTATTGAATCACTATCTAGCTTCGGTGGGTTTCCTACTGTTGAATATGGTTTTTCTAAAACCCCTATTAGTTCCCAGCCTTCTTCACCGTACTGATTTAATTTCTCTTCTATTGTTAGCTCATTGTCTACATCAAGAAAATGGTCAACTGTAAATATCTTATATTCCCATTTCATATATAACTCACTCCTTTTTTTCTTTAATTAAAAAGATGTATGGCAATAACTTTAAATCAAACTTTTAAGTGCATTTTTTTCATAATTAATTTCTGAACAAGTTCTAATGCCCATTCTTCTAAATAGTTCAACCGGCGGGCACCAACCTTGGATTGCATGCTGAAGAAGAAACCCTCCAACTACACCCGTTGCAAGGAACCATTTTTTATTTACAGTAAAACCCAATGCCGTGCTTAAAACTATAGCGCTAGCAGCATTAGTTTCTAAAACTCTTTCAATATCCCATTCCTCATCCAATTCTTTTATTCTATTATGAATTTCTTCTTTACTCTTATATACGTAGTTTGAAATATTATCAAGAGTTTGTTTCTTGATTTTATTATTCACTGCTTCATTAGTATGCAATTTTACTCTTTTACTTGTAGCTGGAAAAATAAATTCCATAGTTTCCTCCTAAAAAATATTTTAATAAAAATAAATTAATAATATACCAATCTAAAGTTAGCTTCCCATAGAATTAAAATTATATACTCTGCTTATTTACAAAACTTTAACACTAAAAATCTTCTAATCTACCTAAATTTATGGTAACATGTATTTATATCGTAATATTGTAATATTATGATATAAATACATGTTGTGTTATACTATTAATTACACTTCTTAAATTAGTTTAAGCTACACTATTTATAAATATATGACCTTAAAATGCAAAGGAGGTACTAGCAGCATGAATAATGTTTCACTAATATTAGCATTCTCTGCAGGTTTATTATCTTTTCTTTCTCCTTGTGTTTTACCTCTTGTGCCCGCTTATGTAAGTTATATAACAGGCATAGCTATTGGTGAATCTAGCACTAAGAAATCTAATTTGTATGTTCTTTATAAATCTATTGGATTTGTCATTGGTTTTTCTATTATATTTATCATAATGGGTGCTTCAATAACTTCATTAGGAATAATTTTTTTAAAAAATCAAGCTATATTTAGAAAAGTGTCGGGAATCTTAATACTTATTTTTGGATTACACACAGCAGGAATTTTAAAAATCAAACTACTCTACCGTGAGAAAAGATTTTTTTCTTTTAGCAAAGCTCAAGGTGCTTTTGGCTCTATTTTAATGGGTATGGCTTTTGCTGCTGGATGGACTCCTTGTGTTGGCCCTATTTTGTCCTCTATTCTTTTTTATGCAGGTAGCATGGAAACAATAAGTAAGGGGATTATTCTCTTAGTATTTTATTCCTTAGGTTTAGCAGTGCCCTTTATCCTAACATCACTTGCTATTGAAAATCTGTCGTTAAAAATAAGAAGTTTAGGTAAATATCTGAAAGTAATTTCTGTATTAAGTGGATTATTAATGATTCTAATGGGAATTCTAATTTTTACAAATAACATAAGTAAATTAAGCCAATATTTAAACTTTATTAATTTTTAGTGCGAGGGAGTGATTAAGATGAAAAAAACAGTTATAGCATTAGGTTTATTATTTCTTATAGGTGTTTCAACCTATACTGTATATAATTACAATAAATCCAATCAGCGTAATCTAAATAACACCGCTTCTAAAGATAATACGTCTTTAGCTGAAGAACCTAATTTAAGCAACAACAATTTAACATCAAGTCAAGAAAATATAAATACTGCACCTAGTAATGAGGCTAATATAGAAAGCTCTAAGATTAAAGCTATTGATTTTAAACTTAAGGATTTCAATGGAAAGGAAGTTTCTTTAAGTGATTATAAAGGAAAGAAGATATTCTTAAACTTTTGGGCAAGCTGGTGTCCTCCTTGTATAGCTGAAATGCCTGAAATGGAAGAACTCTACCAAGAAACAAAGGATTCTGATTTAGTCATATTAGCAGTTAATTTAAGTGAAGGTACTTCTCCTATACAGAAATTTATGGATAGTAATAAATATAATTTTCCAGTATTGTTTGATACTGATAATGTTGTGTCAAGCAAATATCAAATCGTTTCAATTCCCACCTCATTTTTTATAGATAAGGAAGGAAACATAGCTTATAAACATATTGGTTCCATGACAATAGAAGATATGAAAAACTATATAAATGATATAAAATAAAATTCAGAACTTATACGTTAATGAAAGAACAGACTTCATAAGAATTATAAACACTTATGAAGTCTGTTCTTTTTTAATATGTCAAAACTCGCTATTTCGCCTTATTTAAAATATATTCGGATCTATTTTATTCTTCCCTTCCCCTAAACGTTTCAAGGGTTTGAATGCCGGACCTTCTACATTGTTACCATCATAGTTAAATCTAGATCCATGGCAAGGGCAATCCCAAGTTTTTTCAGCTTCATTCCAAACTAGTTCACAGCCTAAATGAGTGCAAGTTATATCAACTATATGCAGCTTACCTTCTTCATCACGATATATTCCGACTTTCTCTCCATCTATATTAGCTACTTCTGCTTCACCATTTTTAATCTCTACGTTACTAGGAGCTGGAGTAAGTTTACCTCCTAAAAGTGTTTCCGCTACCTCCAGATTTATAGATACTAGTTTTGCGCCTGAGGCAATAATATCAAATCTAGATGGATTATATACAGGAGCCCATGGACTTTCTCCTTTTGTAATTAAATCAGTTAATATATTTGCAGCTGCTGTACCATTTGTCATTCCCCACTTCTTAAAGCCTGTGGCTACTAATATATTAGAAGTTTTGGATGTAAGATAACCAACATAAGGAACACTATCTACAGTGCTATAATCTTGCGTAGACCACCTATATAATATTCCCTGTAAGTCAAAAACTTCCTTTGCAAATTTGCCCAAGTTTTCATAATGTATATTAGTGTGTTTTTCACTACCGGTCTTATGGTGTTCCCCACCTACTAGAATAATTTCACCATCCTCATGCTTCTGAGAACGCAAGGAACGACCTGGATCCTCAGCGGTTATGTACATCCCGTCTGGAAACTTCTCTTTAACTTTAACTCCAAGCACGTAAGACTTTTCAGCATACATCCTTGCAAAGTACATTCCACCGCCATCATAACAAGGAAAGTGAGAAGCAATTATAACTTTAGAGGCAGTAACCTTGTTACCATTTCCTGTTAT
>CALJTN010000257.1 GCA_937976175.1 uncultured Clostridiaceae bacterium
AATAAAAATGGATTTAAGAAAAAGTTTAAAAAACTTTTTTATGCTAAGAAAAATAAAGTTTTTAGAAAAAAAATTATTAGTCCACCAATGTGGAGCATTCATAAAATCACCTCTATCTAGTGATTTTTTACAATAAATCAAAATATATTCAGTTATAATATAAATACATAAAGTTTCAATTTTCAGAAAAATAAAGAAAATAAGAGAGATACTATGAGATTTGATGATAATTAAACATAATTTGTTTTTTTGGCTATAAATGGTATACTATATAGCATAGATGAATTTGATATTGTGCTGACTATTAATTAATATAATAGTTGTAGAACCAATTAGCACTCAAATGTGTTGAGTGCTAACAATGGTGAAAAAAATATATGAGGAGGGGTTTAAATGAACATTAGACCACTTAGTGATAGAGTATTAATTAAAAGATTAGAAGCGGAGGAAACTACAAAAAGTGGAATACTTCTTGCAGGAGCTTCAAAGGAGAAACCACAAGAGGCTGAAGTAGTTGCAGTAGGACCTGGAAAGGTTGAAGATGGAAAAGAAATTAAAATGGATGTTAAGGTAGGGGATATAGTATTATTCTCTAAATATTCAGGAAGCGAAATAAAATATGAAGGTACTGAATATATCATAATAAAACAAGATGAATTATTAGCTGTAATTGAAAAATAATTTTAAAATGATAATTAAATAAACGCAATAACGATTAAGTATAGTTAGTAGATTATATTTAATTATTAGCGTATTAGGAGGGTTTTAAATGGCTAAAAATATATTATTTGGAGAAGAAGCAAGAAGAGCTATGCAAAGAGGTGTAGATAAGCTTGCAGATACAGTTAAGGTGACACTAGGACCTAAAGGAAGAAATGTTATTTTAGATAAA
The DNA here is from genome assembly GCA_937976175.1 of uncultured Clostridiaceae bacterium. Classification (GTDB taxonomy): domain Bacteria; phylum Bacillota; class Clostridia; order Clostridiales; family Clostridiaceae; genus Clostridium_AD. The sequence goes on from CALJTN010000257.1 coordinate 893, forward strand.
AAATTCGGATCACCACTAATAACAAATGATGGTGTTACTATAGCTAGAGAAATAGAGCTTGAAGATGCATATGAAAACATGGGAGCGCAACTTGTTAAAGAAGTTGCTACAAAGACAAATGATGTAGCAGGAGATGGAACAACTACAGCTACTTTGCTTGCTCAAGCAATAATAAGAGAAGGTTTAAAAAATGTTACAGCAGGAGCAAATCCAATGCTAATAAGAAACGGTATAAAAATGGCTGTGGATAAAGCAGTTGAAGAAATTAAAAAATCTTCTAAACCCGTTAGTGGTAAGGAAGATATAGCTAGAGTTGCTGCTATATCAGCTGGAGACGAAGAAATTGGAGCTCTAATAGCTGATGCTATGGAGAAAGTAGGCAATGAAGGTGTTATAACTGTAGAAGAATCAAAGTCTATGGGAACTGAATTAGACGTGGTTGAAGGAATGCAGTTCGATAGAGGATACTTAAGTCCATATATGGTTACAGATACAGAAAAAATGGAAGCAAACCTTGAAGAACCATATATTTTAATAACAGATAAGAAGATTAGTAACATACAAGACATACTTCCAATACTTGAGCAAATAGTTCAACAAGGAAGAAAATTATTAATAGTTGCTGAAGATATTGAAGGTGAAGCTTTAGCTACATTAGTTGTTAATAAGTTAAGAGGAACCTTTACTTGCGTAGCTGTTAAGGCTCCAGGCTTTGGTGATAGAAGAAAAGAAATGCTTCAAGATATAGCAATCCTAACTGGTGGAGAAGTTATATGTGAGGAATTAGGAAGAGAACTAAAAGATGTTACTCTTGATATGCTTGGAAGAGCAGAAAGTGTTAAGATATCTAAAGAAAACACTACAGTAGTCAATGGAAAAGGCGAAAAGGACACAATACATGCTAGAGTTTCTCAAATTAAGAGACAAATTGAAGATACTACTTCAGATTTTGATAGAGAAAAACTACAAGAAAGACTTGCTAAAATTGCAGGAGGAGTAGCTGTAATAAAAGTTGGAGCTGCTACTGAAACTGAACTAAAAGAGAGAAAACTTAGAATAGAAGATGCTCTTGCAGCTACAAAAGCGGCAGTTGAAGAAGGAATCGTTTCTGGTGGTGGAACAGTTTATGTTAATGCTATTCCAGAAGTTGCTAAACTAACATCAGATATAGCAGATGTTCAAGTTGGTATCAATATAATTAAAAGAGCTTTAGAAGAACCGTTAAGACAAATAGCTACAAATGCTGGCGCAGAAGCTTCAGTTATAATAGAAAAAGTAAGAGAAAGCGCTGGAGAGATTGGATATGACGCGTTACGTGGAGAATTGGTAAATATGATAAAAGCGGGAATCGTTGATCCAACAAAAGTTACAAGATCAGCACTTCAAAACGCTGCATCTGTTGCAGCTACATTCTTAACAACAGAAGTTGCAGTAGTAGATATTCCAGAGAAAAATCCAGCACCAATGGGCGCACCAGGAATGGGAATGGATGGAATGTACTAGGAATAGCTTAAATAATTATTACAAATAGATATATGTTAAAATGAAAGAAGTTAGCTAGGCTTAGTCTAGTTAACTTCTTTTGCAGTATTAAGCAGTAGAATCAACTTTGTAATGTTTTCGTGAATTAGTAGTATATACTTATTGACAAATACTTAAACATTAACTATTATAGTTATAACAACTTAAAAAAAACAATAACGTAACTCATATATCCCTTGAATATGGCAAGGAGTATCTACGGTCAGCCACAAATTGACCACTATGAGTAATCTTAGTATGAACTTATTTTAGGCATGCTAATTTTACTTTGGTCAAAGTAGGATTAGTATGCCTTTTTATATCTTTTACCCTTGGTACTTTGAAAAGATATATATTACGAAACGCGTTTGAACAAGACTTAGCAATTCTAGATTTATTTTATGAAATGAGAGTATTTCTAGTAAATATACTTTATGTAGAGTTGTGAGTGTAAGATTGAGACTTTACAGTCACAAAACTATATTAAAAGAGCATATTAATAGCTCTTTATTGCTTAGCAGCACTTACTAGATAGCTTTAAACTCCTAATTTACCCAATATTTTAGGGGTTCAAGGCTATCATACTATTTAAATGTTGTATATATAAATATTTTTTTGCTAATTATAAAGATGAATTTAAAATAAGATTGTGAAAGGGTGTTGATTAAATGGCAAAGATATTGAAACAAGCATATACCTTTGACGATGTACTGCTAGTTCCAAATAAGTCGGAAATATTACCTAGAGATGTTAGCTTAGCTACTTACCTTACAAAGAAGATAAAGCTAAATATACCTCTAATGAGTGCAGGTATGGACACTGTTACTGAGTCTAGAATGGCTATTGCCATGGCTAGAGAGGGTGGAATAGGCATTATACATAAGAACATGAGCATTGAAAGACAAGCTATTGAAGTGGACAGAGTTAAAAGACAAGAGAATGGTGTAATTACAGACCCTTTCTTCCTATCGCCAGATAATATTCTACAAGAGGCTTTAGCACTAATGAGTAAATATAGAATATCAGGAGTGCCAATTACAACAGATGGTAAGTTAGTTGGAATAATTACTAATAGGGACATAGTTTTTGAAACTGATTATAGTAAGAAGATTAAAGACATAATGACAAGTGAAAATTTAATTACTGCATCAGAAGGAACAAGTATGGAGGAAGCTAAAGAACTTCTTAAGAAGCATAAAATAGAAAAGTTACCTTTAATAGATAGCGAAAATAATTTAAGAGGGCTTATCACAATAAAAGATATAGAGAAAACTTTAAAATTCCCTGATGCTGCAAAGGATTCTAGAGGGAGATTATTATGTGGTGCAGCTGTTGGTGTAACTGCAGATATGATGGATAGAGTAGATGCATTAGTAAAGGCTGGAGTAGATGTAATAACTATAGATACGGCTCACGGTCATTCACTAGGAGTGATTGACGGAGTAAGGAAAATAAAATCTCAATACCCAGAGCTTCAAGTGATAGCAGGAAATATTGCAACTGCCGAGGCCACTCGTGATTTAATTGAGGCAGGAGCAGATTGTGTAAAAGTAGGAATTGGGCCTGGATCGATTTGTACTACAAGGGTGGTTGCAGGAGTAGGAGTTCCACAACTTACAGCAGTTATGGATTGTGTAGAAGAGGGAAATAAGCATGGAGTACCAGTTATTGCAGATGGTGGTATAAAATACTCAGGAGACATAGTTAAAGCCTTAGCAGCAGGCGCAAAGGTAGTAATGATGGGTTCAATGTTTGCAGGTTGCGAAGAAGCTCCAGGTGAAATAGAGATGTATCAAGGAAGAAGCTATAAGGTATATAGAGGCATGGGTTCTCTAGGCGCTATGGCCTGCGGAAGTAAGGATAGATATTTCCAGGAAGGCAATAAAAAGTTAGTCCCAGAAGGAGTAGAAGGAAGAATACCATTTAAGGGAACCGTTGTAGAAACCATATATCAGCTTATAGGTGGTATACGTTCAGGAATGGGATATTTAGGTTCCGCATCCCTAGAACAATTGTTTGAGACTTCAACCTTTGTTGTTCAAACTTCAGCAGGACTAAGAGAAAGTCATCCACACGATATATCCATTACAAAAGAAGCACCAAATTATAGTGTGAGTAGCTAAGAAAAGAGCTAAGCGAAAAGCTTGAGCTTATAGGAGGAAAAACATTGATTAATAGAGAGTTAATTTTAGTAGTTGATTTTGGTGGGCAATATAATCAGCTTATTGCAAGAAGAGTTAGAGAAAACAATGTTTATTGCGAAATAATACCCTATACACATTCAGTGGAAAAAATTAAGAGTATGAATCCAAAGGGAATAATATTCACTGGAGGACCTAATAGCGTATATCTTGAAGGGGCTCCAAGAATAGAAAAAGAAATATTTGAGTTGGGTGTTCCTATTTTAGGAATATGCTATGGAGTTCAACTAATGGCACATATGCTTGGTGGAGAAGTTATAACACCGGATATTCGTGAATATGGAAAAATATCAGTTGACCTAAACAAGGATGCTATTATTTTTGCAGGATTAGATCAAAATCAATGCTGGATGAGTCATACAGACCATATTTCAAAAACTCCAGAGGGATTTGAGATTATTGCAACTACTACAGATTGTCCTGTAGCGGCTATGGCTAATATTTCTAAAAAATTATATGGAGTTCAATTCCATCCAGAAGTAAAACATACTTTGTTTGGTGAAGAAATGATTAGAAAGTTCCTATATGAGGTATGTGAGGTTAAGGGTGATTGGTCCATGTCATCTTTTGCAGAAGAAAAGATAAAGGCTATAAAAGACCTGGTTGGAGATAAGAAGGTGCTTTGTGCTTTTTCAGGAGGAGTAGATTCCTCAGTTGCTGCTATGCTTGTGCATAAAGCCATAGGAAAGCAGTTAACTTGTGTATTTGTAGATCATGGTCTTTTAAGGAAAGATGAAGGAGACCAAGTAGAGTCAATATTTAAAGGTGAATTTGATATGAACATAATGAGAGTTAATGTTCAAGATAGATTCTTAGGTAAGCTTAAAGGTATAAGTGACCCAGAGCAAAAGAGAAAGATAATTGGAGAAGAGTTTATAAGAGTTTTTGAAGAAGAATCTAATAAACTGGGACAAATGGATTTCCTAGTGCAAGGCACAATATATCCAGATGTAGTTGAAAGTGGTACGGATACCTCAGCTACTATAAAAAGTCACCATAATGTTGGGGGACTTCCAGAAGATATGCACTTTAAATTAATAGAGCCATTAAGAGAATTATTTAAAGACGAGGTTAGAGCGGTGGGAGAAGAACTTGGAATTCCTCATCATTTAGTATGGAGACAGCCATTCCCAGGACCAGGCCTTGCTATAAGAGTACTTGGAGAAATAACAGATGAAAAATTATTTATAACTAGAGAAGCGGATGCAATATTCAGAGATGAAGTAGCTAAAGCAGGACTTGAAAGTGAAATATGGCAATACTTTGCCTGCCTGCCAAACATCCAATCTGTTGGGGTTATGGGAGATGAGCGTACATACTGCCATACAGTTGCGCTAAGAGCTGTAACTAGCTCTGATGGTATGACCTCAGATTGGTCTAGAATACCTTATGAAGTGCTAGATACGGTTTCAAGAAGGATTGTTAATGAAGTTCAAGGTGTAAACAGAATTGTTTATGACGTTACTAGCAAACCGCCTTC
>CALJTN010000258.1 GCA_937976175.1 uncultured Clostridiaceae bacterium
GAACCTACCGTTCTTCCACCTTCTCTGATTGCAAATCTTAATCCTTCATCCATTGCTACTTGAGTGATTAATTCAACATTCATGTCAATGTGGTCTCCTGGCATTACCATTTCCATTCCGTCTGGTAATTTAATTGATCCTGTTACGTCAGTTGTTCTGAAGTAAAATTGTGGTCTGTATCCGTCGAAGAATGGTGTATGTCTTCCGCCTTCTTCTTTTTTAAGTACATATACTTGACCTACGAATTTATCATGTGGGTGTACTGAACCTGGTTTTGAAAGTACTTGACCTCTTTCAATATCAGTTCTTTGCACTCCTCTTAATAATGCTCCTATATTGTCTCCTGCCATTGCTGAATCTAGAAGCTTTCTGAACATTTCTACTCCTGTACATACAACTTTTCTCTTATCTTCGCTAAGTCCTACGATTTCTACTTCTTCTCCAACTTTAAGTACTCCAGTTTCAACTCTTCCTGTTGCTACTGTCCCTCTTCCTGTAATTGTGAATACATCTTCTACAGGCATTAAGAATGGTTTGTCTGTTGCTCTCTCTGGTGTTGGAATGTAGTTATCTACTGCATCCATTAAGTTCATTATGCATTCTGCTGCTGATGCATCTGTTGGGTTTTCTAATGCTTTTAATGCTGATCCTGTTACTACTGGAATGTCATCGCCTGGGAAGTCATACTCACTTAATAGTTCTCTGATTTCCATTTCAACTAATTCTAATAATTCTGGATCATCTACCATATCTGCTTTGTTTAAGAATACTACTATGTATCCTACTCCAACTCTGCTTGCTAATAGTATGTGCTCTCTTGTTTGAGGCATTGGACCATCTGCTGCACTAACAACTAGGATTGCTCCGTCCATTTGTGCTGCTCCTGTAATCATGTTCTTTACATAGTCCGCGTGACCTGGGCAATCAACGTGTGCATAGTGTCTAGTCTCTGTTTGGTACTCAACGTGTGCTGTGTTGATTGTAATTCCTCTTTCTCTTTCCTCTGGTGCTTTGTCAATTTGGTCAAATTTAGCAGCTTCTGCTAAACCTTTGCTTGCAAGCACTGCTGTTATTGCTGCTGTTAATGTTGTCTTACCGTGGTCTACGTGTCCTATTGTTCCAATGTTTACGTGTGGTTTGCTTCTTTCGAATTTTGCTTTTGCCATTTTAAATTCCTCCTTATTTAAATAATTACACTTTTGTGCAAGTAAACTCATCCTAGTGTGTTGTACGCACTTAATAATTATGGAGCCCATAACCGGGATTGAACCGGTGACCTCCACCTTACCAAGGTGACGCTCTGCCGACTGAGCTATATGGGCACTTAGCTTTGGAGCGGGAAACGGGTATCGAACCCGCGACACCCAGCTTGGGAAGCTGGTGCTCTACCACTGAGCTACTCCCGCTGATCTACAGCTAAAAGCTATACACCAGTTATTAATTTTACTATTGTTTAGTTCCATTGTCAATACATTTTCATCTTTTACTTAGACATTTTTCTAATTTTCTTTTTACTCTTTGAAGCGCATTATCAATAGATTTTGCATGCCTATCTAAATCACAAGCAATCTCTTGGTAAGACTTGCCATCTAAGTATGACATCAACACTTCCATCTCAAGCTCTGAAAGGACTTCTCCAATCTCATTCTGAATGCTTGCTACTTCTTCTCTGCTAATCACTAACTCTTCAGGGTCCGTGATTTTAGCCCCTGATAGTACATCCAACAAAGTTCTGTCTGACTCCTCATCATATATAGGTTTATTTAAAGAGATATATGTATTAAGAGGAATGTGTTTTTGGCGAGTGGCTGTTTTTATTGCTGTAATTATCTGCCTTGTAACACAAATTTCCGCAAAAGCCCTAAAGGAAGATAGTCTATCTGCCCTAAAATCTCTTATAGCCTTATAGAGCCCTATCATTCCTTCTTGATAAATATCTTCTTTATCAGCTCCAATCAAAAAATATGATTTGGCCTTAGCTTTAACAAAATTTTTGTATTTATTAATTAAATATTCTTGTGCTCTAACGTTTCTAGTTTGGGCTTCAATAACTACTTCTTCATCTAATCTTTCTTCAAAGTGTAAATTACCCCCACCGGCTCTAATGATTTTTTCCACCAAATATCCCCTCCACACCAAACATGTGTCATATAGATGATTATACCTTACAAGAATTTCTATAGTCAAGAAAATTCAATGGCTCCTTCGTATTTTCTCAAGTTTCTCTAATGTTTCTTTATCTATTCTCTCTTCTAACCAATTCCTTTTTTCCAAGTATTTTTTTTCCGTCTTTATTTGAATCTTCTTTTCAACACTGATTACCTCATGATAAAATTCAATAGAAGACATTCTGGTCGCACCCCGTTGAAAGGCAACCTGTTGTTCTAATGAGTCCGATGTAACAACGCAGACTTCTGATTTACGTCCTATGTTGTTTACCATTTTCTCAATGTAATTATCTGCAGTTTCACCCTCTTTTGTAAAAATCACAACTAAGTTCCCTAGTCTTTCTTTTTTTTGAAGGCTGCCTTTAACCATATGTGCATCAAAAACTATAAATATTTTATAACCTTTAAATTCTGAATAGTTTTGAAGAGTATCCATAAGTTGCTGACGAGAAGATTCGTAACTATAGTCTTTAATCTTTTTAAGATTTGGCCAGCTATTAATAACATTATACCCATCAACAAAAACTGTTTTCACTTTTTACCTCATCTAATTTTTTGTTTCATGATTTCGTACATCATTATTCCACCTGCAACAGATGCATTTAAAGATGTTATTTTCCCAACCATAGGAATTTTCACTAGCACATCACATTTTTCTTTTGTGAGTTTAGAAATACCCCTACCTTCACTTCCAATTACAAGGGCTACCGCACCAGTTAAATCCGTATCAAAAATATAGTTTTCGCCATCCATATCTGCACCGTAAACCCATACTCCTCGTTCTTTCATCTCTTCTATAGCTACATTTATATTAGTTACCTTCGCTATTTTTACATGTTCAATTGCACCAGCTGATGTTTTATATACGATAGGTGTAGCCCCTACGTTTTTTCTCTTAGGTATTATTATGCCATGAGCTCCACACACCTCTGCTGTTCTTATGATAGACCCAAAATTATGAGGATCCTCAATTTCATCTAGTATAATTATAAACGGCTTTTCGCCCTTTTCTTCTGCGTATTTAAATATGTCATTCAAATCGAAGTATTTATACGGTGTAACTACTGCAATAACTCCTTGGTGTGATGAAGTTTGTGACATTTGGTCTAGTTTTCTTCTATCTACTTCTTTAGTGACAATTCCTTTTTCTTTTGCCAGGCCTAGCACTACACTTATAGACCCTACCATATCACCTTTAGCAATGAGAATATATTCTATAGTTCTATCAGACTTTAGAGCTTCTATAACCGCATTTCTTCCTTCAATTAAGTCTTCTCTCACAATTTTAATTTCAGCTTCATCGTTGACATTATTATTTCTAGGAGCTGCTTCAGCTCTCTCCCTAGTAAATTTCTTATTTTCTAATACATTTTCTTGACCTTCTCTAGTTTTCTTAGGACTTACTCTGTTTTTATCTTCTCTGCTACTTGAAAATTCTCTACTTGCCTTGCCACCCTGTTCGTTAGTTCTACCTCTTCTAGAATCCATTCCACTTTTATCTTCTTTACTACTTGAAAATCTTCTATTGTCTTTACTTCCTTGATATTTTTTGTTATCGCTCATTTTAAATACCTCTCTCGCTTTATCTATTTCACTTCATATTCTTTTCTAATGTCCATCATTTTTCCACAACACATACCACCTTCAGGGCATGGTCCATTCACACAACTTGGCCCTGTATATTTAAAGAGTACAGGAGCCACTGCTCTAGCCTGCATAAGCATTTCTTTTGCCATTTGTCGTATTTCCCATTGGGCTCTATTGCAGCATCTATGATTAAAAAAATGAATTAATTCCCGGGCATTCATAGTAGCAATTATTTTAGTTTCACAAGCGTTTGGAAATACATACCGTGCATCTTCTATAGCTTTTTTTTCTGCTTTGCTCTTAAGCATTGTGTATTGCTTTGCCTTAATTTCTTTAGGATCTATTAATTTTTCATTCACTAAGTACTCTTGTATAAGATTATCTAATTCAGTTTTACATAGTATTTCTACTAACCGATTATACTCTTCTTGCGCACGATTCATAGAACTCATAAAAATTTTCTTCGCTTCTTCATTTTTTTCAACGTCTGGTGGAATTATGTATTCAAATTGTTTAAGCTTTACATACCTCTGACTCTGTTGAGAATATGATGCTACACGATGTCTAACTAATTGATGAGTCAAACTTCTAGATACTCCTTCAATTGCAAAGGTAAAACTTACATGCTCTATTGGAGAATGATGTCCATAAGTCATCAACATGTCTAAAAACTTTTGTGTCTTTTGCTCATCTAAATTTTCCAGTATTTCATCAACACCTACTTGACTATAACAAAGTTTAGCTGCCGATGCTACAATTTTTTCTGGATTCGGTGTATGCTGTATTAATTTAACCTTAAGCATAATTATTCATCCCCCAAATTAAAGTTTATAATTTTTTCAAAGATGTAGTTTAATCTTTCACCCTTTTCGCTTAAATATAAGAAACCTACTACAGCTTCAAACCCTGTAGCCCATTTATACTCATTTAAATCCGCATTTTTAGGTGTGGTACCACTTTTTGAATTTCTAGCCCTTTTAAATATACTAAGCTCTTCTTCATTTAAATTTTCTATAAGGAATTTCATATACTCACTTTGTGCATGTGCTTTTACATGATTCACTGCTCTAAGATGAATCTTATGAGCATTCATCTCTCTATTTTTTTCTACAAGATAAGTCCTAATAAAAACCTCATAAACTGCGTCTCCAACTAATGCAAGAACTAGCGGATTTAACTGTTTGGCTTGCTCCGCTGTAAATTTACTCTTTAGCATACTAAATTCCATGCTTACTCTCCTTTTTACATATTACACATCACGCTGATAAAATTACTAGCATATGATGGCTCATAATATAAATATTAATTTTCTTGACTATTTCCATCTATATAACCATATATTACAACGAAATTCAAATGGAATCTACAATGTTATATTACTATTTTTAAGCTCCTCTTTAACTCTATTAACAACCGAGCATAACTCTACGATTTCATTTTCTCCCTCATATCGCAATTTAAACTCAACTTTACCTTCAGAAATCTTTTTTCCTATAGTAATTCTTATTGGAATTCCAATTAAATCTAAATCTTTAAATTTAACTCCAACTCTCTCATTCCTGTCATCCATAAGAACTTCTACTCCTATTTCTTTTAGGTTACTATAAATTTCCTCAGCAATTCTCATTTGTTCCTGATCCTTTATAGCTACTGGTACTACCACAACCTGGTATGGAGCTACTGCCATTGGCCACTTTATACCATTTTCATCATGATGTTGTTCAATGATAGCCGCCATGGTTCTATTGATAGCTATACTATAACATCCCATAACTAGTGGTTGATCTTTTCCATCTTCACCAATAAACGTTGCACTCATAGCTTCAGAGTACTTAGTTCCTAGTTTAATTAAGTGTCCTACCTGTACACCTCTAGCAATTGTGGTATGAGAGCCACACTTAAGGCATTTATCACCCTCAGTGACCTTTCTATAATCTCCAACAACACCTACAAACTCCTTGCCATAATTAACATTTTCGTAATGATATCCAGTATCATTTGCTCCTACTATAAAATTATACATGTTAGATACCTCTTCATCAACTAGTAATATATCTGCCTTGATGCCAATCGGGCCTGCGAATCCTACCTCCGCAGAAGTTGAAGCCATTACGGTATCTGCATCTGCCATTTCAAATTCCACAGCTCCACCTATTGCATTTATTACTTTAGTCTCGTTTAATTGCCTGTCGCCCCTTATCATAATGGCAACTACTCTATCATCTGCTTTACATATAAGGGTCTTTGCAAACTTTTTAGCCGTGATATTGAAGAACTTCTCTAAATCCTCTATAGTTTTTACGTTAGGGGTTAATGTTTTTCTCAGTTCCTTTAATTCTTCTTTTTCGTTAAGCTCTAGGAATCCTTGTGCCTTCTTCATATTGGCTGCATAATTACATGCGCCACAGAAAACCACTTCATCTTCACCTACCTCAGATTTAACTATAAATTCTACTGAATCAGAACCGCCCATTGCTCCAGTGTCAGCCTCTACAGCTTGAAATTCCAGCCCACAATTCCTAAAAATATTATGATAGGCGTCATACATCTTGATGTATGATTTATCTAAGCCCTCATTGTTTGCATCAAAACTATAAGCATCTTTCATTATAAACTCTCTTGATCTCATAACACCAAACCTTGGTCTTATATCATCTCTATACTTTGTTTGGATTTGATATAAATTCAGCGGCAGTTGTTTATAAGACCTAATTTCATTTCTAGCTATATCTGTAAATACTTCTTCATGTGTAAGCCCTAAACAAAATTCTCTTTCGTTTCTATCTTTTAATTTAAACATTTCTGGCCCAAAAGCATCCCTTCTGCCAGATTCTGTCAACAACTCCGAAGGAAGTAATGTTGATGCCAAAACCTCTTGTGCATCTAAAGCGTCCATTTCTGCTTTAACAATATTTTCAATTTTCTTTATAACTCTTATTCCAAATGGCATATAATTGTATACTCCCGAGGCCATTTTTCTCATCATTCCAGCTCGGAGCATCAACTTATGACTTACTATTTCTGCCTCAGCTGGTACTTCTCTTAGTGTACTTATCAGCATTTTCGATAATTTCATTAATATTCCTCCTTATACATCATATTTTCTACTTTGTTTCTTATATAAAGTTCACTTAAAATAGCAAAAAAATAAAAAACTCACCCTATTTTAGGGCGAGTTATATCGCGGTACCACCTAAATTTGCACTCATTTTTTAACGATATATACTACCGGTAGTTTTTCTACAGCTCCGAAGCGGGTTCAAAACCTTCGAAAATCTCTCACCTCGTATTTTCTCTCTGTAAAGTGGCCTTTACTATTCTTCATCATTACCTAATATTTAATTTATATAAAATATTGTGTATAGTTACTAACTAATATACACATTAAACGTGCTACTGTCAAGATTCAAGTTTTTCTAATATTTGTCTTCCAATTTCTAAGTCCTCTGGTGTTGTAATCTTTATGTTATTGTAGCTACCTTCATAAAGGTACACCTTATTACCATAATGCTCAACTACCATAGTGTCATCAGTTACCTTGATACCTTCTTCGTAAATTCTTTTGTGACACTCTAATATAAGATTATACTTAAATGCTTGAGGTGTTTGAACACAAAAAAGCATTTCTCTATCAGGAGTTTCTAAAGAAAACCCAGTAGTGTCTTTAATTTTGATGGTATCTTTAGGCTGTACTCCACAAGCTGCTGCCCCATGTAAATTAGCATATATGATAGCATTTTTTATGATAGATTCATTAATAAACGGCCTGGCTCCATCATGAATAAGTACAACTTCACAATTCGATACAACATTTAGCCCCTTTAAGACGGAATGTTGCCTTTCCATGCCACCAATAACTACATGCTTTACTTTAGAAAAGCTATATTTGTTAATTATTTTTTCTATACAATAGTCCATTTCACCTTCTGCAACTACTATTACAATCTCATCTATAAATTCGCTTTGTGAAAAAGCTTTTAAAGTATAGTATAAAATTGGGTGTTCTTTAATGTTTAGGTATTGTTTATTAATAGGCTCACCCATGCGACTTCCCTTACCAGCTGCCAAAATTATGACACAGTTCCTACCCATAAAAACCTCACTTACCTATATAATTAATTTTTAACGAAAGACTCTTTATTTTTAGCAAAAATCATCCTACCTGCAGCAGTCTGTAGTACTGAGGTTACAATAACAACTATGTTCTCACCGATATATCTTCTTCCACCTTCAACAACAATCATTGTGCCATCATCTAAGTAAGCTATGCCTTGACCTGATTCTTTTCCATCTTTCATCACTTGAATTTTCATTTCTTCCCCTGGTAGCACTACTGGTTTTACTGCATTAGCAAGTTCATTAATGTTTAACACTGGAACTCCTTGGAACTCAGCTACCTTATTAAGATTAAAATCATTTGTAATTACTTTACCATTTAAAACTTGAGCCAACTTAAGAAGCTTACTATCCACCTCTGCAATACTCGGAAAATCCTTTTCCCAAATTTCAACTTCAATATTTAATTCCTTTTGAATTTTGTTTAGTATATCAAGGCCTCTTCTTCCTCTATTCCTCTTAAGTCCATCAGAAGAATCAGCTATATGTCTAAGCTCTTCTAATACAAAAGTAGGTATTATTAGTGGTCCTTCAACAAACCCCGTTTGACATATATCAAATATCCTGCCATCGATTATTACGGATGTATCTAGCACCTTTGGATTCTCATTAGTGAACCCTTTGGCTTTTTTATCTTTGAATCCATTGTTTCTTTTAATACTTGTAAAAAATGATAATATTTCATCTCTTTTTCTAGTTGAAATATCCGCCCCTAAAGCCGCCATTATAACCGTAAAAATAACCGACATAATAGTCCATATGAGTGATTGATATTGAAATAAACTTGAAAATAAAGATGCAATTACAAGACCTATTATAGCCCCAGCTGTACCAAAAATAATTTGAGCAGTTGGCACCTTCTGTATGCTTTTCTCCACATAATCCATAAACCTCATGATAAAAGATATTATTATAGGAGATATCAGAAAGAAAATAACTCCAAAAATCAAAGTAGAAAAAACAATTAATATTATTCCCTGAATTGTACCACTTTTAAAATAATCAAACTGAATGAAATAACTTGTGCTTAGGATAAAGTCTCCTATTAAATATCCTAGAATTAGTCCTATGATTGTAAAAAGTCCTCTTAAAATTTTTTTTAGCAAAAAATTTCACCTCCTTCTAAATTATTAACACTTATTTGAAATTATATCCTGTTATATCTAATATATATTATAATTTTCCTTATTTCAATGAAATATGCCATACAATTAACAATTTGTTAAACTAAACTCCTTATTTTACATAATGCTTGATCCATATTAACCTGAAGAACTAGCATTATTTCACTGGCTACCATACCTTCAACTCGTTCTAGAATTCTTTCTTCCCCTGGTGGAAGCAGATCGTTCTTTCTTAAATAATATAAATCTCTAATCACCTCGCACATTTTTAGAGCATTGCCACTTTGAATCTTCTTTTTGTTATTTCTATACCTATTATTCCAGTTGCTCTCTATATAATCAGAATCATTTGATATTATATTTAGTACTTTTTCTATCTCTATCTTATCTAAGATGTCTCTTATTTTATAATTTTCAATTCTATCTATGGGAATCATAAAATTCATATCATCTAATAAGAGATATATATTTACATATTTGTGTTTTACACTAATTAATTCCTCACTATCTATATCTTGTATATATCCAGCACCGTAATCTGCTATAAATACTTTGTCACCAATATTTAACATAACATTCCCCCTATTAATAAAACTCCTGTTGATTTATTATATATTCATAAGCTGAAATTCGTACTTAATTTATTGACAAAAACATAATGTAAAACCTATAATTAAGGTATTATAGCTATTTAAATCTTTACAAGGAGTTGATTTAATGAAAGATGTAATATTTGATAACTTTCAAAATTCTGTGGATGAATCCCTACTAAGACATAGAAGTATTTTAGATATAATTACTAAACTTCAAGAATCTCAAGCTAGAGTTAATAGAGCTGTTGCAAAGTCTGTTACCAATTGTGGTTGTATTAAAGTTGAAGCAAAAAAGCAGTATGCACCTGCTAATATAGATAATTTAAATCTGGATACCCTCAGTGCTTCACTTGATACGCACATGCAAGGTACCCTTTGTAAAGACTGTAGAGAAGTCTTAGAACGAGAACTAGGAAATAATCTTTTTTATATTACTTCTTTATGTAATCTGCTAGACTTAAATTTATATGATATTCTTTTAAAAGAGTATGACAAAATTAGCACCTTAGGCAAATATACTATGAGATAGGAAATATAGCACAAAATAAGTTAAAACTTATTTTGTGCTATATTTGTTTATCTAACATAAATTGTTCTTTTAACCTTCTGAGGCCATTTTTAATAGCTTTAGCTCTTGCTTCACCAATACCTTCTACGCTATCAAGTTGTTCATATGATGCTTCCATTGTAGCTTTTAATTCTCTAAAGTGTTTAACTAAATTTTCTATAACATTTACAGGTATCCTAGGTATTTTATTTAGCATTCTGTATCCTCTTGGAGAAATTAAAGTATCCACTAAAGGAACACCTATATATCCAATGATTTTTGAAATGAAGTCTAAATCTAATAGTTCTTCTGAACTCATACTTTCTATTTGCAAATACATTTCGTTGTAATTCATGCCGCTCTGACAATAATCTCTTATTAACAGTATTCCATCTTCTTCAACGCTTCTTATTAATTCATTTAATTGCATTGAAATTAGCCTGCCCTCGTTTCCTAATTCACATATATATCTTTCTATTTCCCCAACTATTCTCATAACCATCTCTGTCCTTTGTATTGCAGTTATTACATCAAACAGGGTAGCTAAATCTTGGAACTCTAAAAGATTTAAGTTGCTTACTACTCGTTCAAGGACCGAAACATATTTTTCTAAGGTCTGAACAGCTTGATTTGCCTTAGCTAAAATAACGCTACTATCTCTTAAAACATATTTTATGTCCTCTTTGTAAACAGTTATGATAGTTCTTCTTTGTGATATTGCAACAACCACGTATCCTGTTTGCTTAGCTATTCTCTGAGCTGTTCTATGCCTTGTTCCAGTTTCGAAAGTTGGTATTGTAGGACTAGGCATAAGTTGAGTGTTAGCATATAATATTTTTTTTAAATCGCTACTTATTACTATAGCTCCATCCATCTTTGCCAGCTCATATATATAAGCAGGACTATAGTCTGCATTTATGCTAAAGCCACCATCTACAATATCTAGTATTTCCTTTCCATCCCCTAATACAATAAGCCCACCAGTTTTAGCTCTTAAAATATTTTCAAGTCCTTCTCTTAGTGAAGTGCCCGGTGCTAATATTTTTAATATACTCATAAGTTCCTTGCTTTTCTCTTCTCTCATCATCTTCTCCCTACTTAACAAATACTGTCATTAAAAAACCTTACTTATAATATCCTTTAATGAAGCTGTGCCTATGATATTAATATCTTTATTATTAATTTTCTTTTCATTTCGTTCTGGTATTATAATGTTTTTGAATCCTAACTTGCTTGCTTCGTTAACTATTTTCTCACAATGAGATATGGGTCTTACTTCTCCAGTAAGTCCAATTTCACCTACAACAATTGTTTTATCTAATTTCATTGCTTTACTTTTTACGCTGGATAGTAGTGCAATAGCCATGCCTAAATCTCCAGAAGTGCCATCTAAGTTTAATCCTCCTACTACATTAACATAAACGTCACAATTATAAAAAGGGACTTTAAGTTTTTTTTCTAAAACCGCTAAAATAAGATTTAGTCTTGAAGTATCTACCCCTACTGCAGTTCGCCTAGGCATGATTGCTTTAGTTTCGCTAACCAAAGCCTGAATCTCAACTAAAATTGGTCTTGTTCCTTCTATTATACCTATTACTACAGATCCTTCTTGACTAAAACTAGTCTCTTCAAGAAAAATACTAGAAGCATTTAATATTTGAGTAAGTCCTTCTTGTCTCATTTCAAATACACCAATTTCACTAGTTGTGCCAAAACGGTTCTTCATAGTTCTTAGAATTCTAAATTCTTGATTCCGCTCCCCCTCAAAATACAACACTGTATCTACCATATGTTCAAGGACTCTTGGCCCTGCTAGTTCCCCCTGCTTAGTAACATGCGCCACAATAAATAGGGGTATTGCTTTAGTTTTACCTATACGCATTAATTCATTAGAACATTCTCTAACTTGGGAAACACTACCTGGAGCAGAGCTAACGGTGGTTTTAAATAAAGTCTGTATAGAATCAATTATCACAAATACAGGTTTTATCTCGCTTATATAGCCTTCAATAGTTTCTACATTAGTTTCTGATACTATATATAACTCCTTTGATACCGCATTAAGCCTATCACCCCTCATTTTAATTTGTTCTTCTGATTCCTCTCCTGAAACGTAAAGCACCCTTCCATACTTATCGCATATATTTTTTGCTGTTTGTAACAGTAGGGTTGATTTACCTATACCCGGATCACCCGATATTAGTGTTAGAGATCCTTTCACTAGCCCTCCACCTAATACTCGATTTAACTCCTCAATGCCCGTGTTAAATCTTTCATGTTCACTAGATGTAATATCCATTATACTACGAGGGGTCACACTGTTACTCATAGTAACTGCTCTTTTAAATCCCGTATCTTTCATTTCCTCAACCATTGTATTCCAGTTACTGCAACTGGGGCATTTGCCCACCCACTTAGGTACTTCATATGCACACTCTTGGCACACAAATACGCTTTTACTTTTTGACATCAAACCACCCCTTTAATATCTTTATTCTAAACAGTAATGTCATATAAAAATCACTTATAGAATATTTTTTTTTATAACCTATGTATACATTATAAAAACCACAATAATCATAGTAGTCTCACATATTTATTCAATACTTTTTAAAAAGAAAAGCTTGTATACTAACATGAATAACATAAAATCCCCAAAATAAAAAACCACTCAAGAGTGGTTTAAACAAAAATTATGCTTTTATAAGTATATACTCTTTACTATATATAAACAACATTAAATATTGAGAGTCTTAAATATTAGTTCATCATCTTTCATAGAAACACTTATATTGTCTCCTTTATTAATGTTACCGTTAAGTATTTCTTCAGAAAGCTTATCCTCTACAGACTTAGTTATTTCTCTCCTAAGTGGTCTAGCTCCATAAGTAGTATTAAGCCCTGCCTTGGCTATATGTTTTTTAGCTTCTTTATCAAAGCTAATACTAATTTCATGTTCCTTAAGGCGTTCTTCTACTACCTTCAGCATTAATTCTACTATTTGATTTAAATCCTCCTGTTCTAGAGAGTGAAATACGATAATGTCATCTATCCTATTTAAAAATTCGGGCTTAAATGAACGTTTTAACTCTTCCATTATATTTTCTTTCATCTTTTCATATTCTGAACTCACCTTATTTTCACTTATAGCAAAGCCTAGTGATTTCTGTTTCTTTAAAGTGGATGCTCCTACATTGGATGTCATTATAATTATTGTATTTTTAAAATCTACTACTTTTCCTTTTCCATCTGTTAGCCTTCCATCTTCTAATATTTGTAGCAAAATGTTAAATACATCTGGATGCGCCTTTTCAATTTCATCAAAAAGTATAACAGAGTAAGGATTCCTTCTCACCTTTTCAGTGAGTTGACCACCTTCTTCAAACCCTACATATCCTGGTGGAGATCCCATAAGCCTTGATACTGTATGTTTTTCCATATATTCTGACATATCTATTCTTATCATGTTATTTTCGTCACCAAACATAGCCTCTGCTAGAGCCTTGGATAACTCCGTTTTCCCTACACCAGTTGGCCCTAAGAATATAAAGGAACCTATAGGTCTCTTTGGGTCCTTTAACCCTACCCGTGCCCGCCTTACAGCTCTTGAAATAGACTTAACCGCCTCACATTGCCCTATTACTCTCCCATGGAGCACTTCTTCTAGCTTTAATAGCCTCTCTGATTCTTTTTCAGTTAATTTTTCTATAGGAATATTAGTCCATTTTGATACTACATTGGCGATTTGTAGTTCTGAAACTATTAGTTCATCTACTTGATTTTGAGTTTTCCAATTGTTTTTGGAATTATCTAGCTTATCCTTTAACTGTTTCTCCTTATCTCGTAATTTAGCTGCTTTTTCAAAGTCCTGTACGGATATAGCATCAGCTTTCTCCGTAGAAACTTTACCTATTTCATCTTCAAGGTTCTTTAGATTAGGTGGGGCGGTTAAATTTTGAATTCTTACTTTTGCACCAGCTTCATCTATAAGATCTATTGCTTTATCAGGTAAATATCTATCAGATATATATCTATGTGATAAAGTAACAGCTGCTTCTATTGCGCTATCAGTAATTTTCACTCTATGATGTGCTTCATATTTATCTCTTAAGCCTTTTAGTATATTAACAGCTTCCTCCTTACTTGGCTCTCCTACCGTTATAGGTTGAAACCTTCTTTCTAATGCTGAATCTTTTTCAATATGTCTTCTATACTCCTCTATAGTTGTTGCTCCTATGCACTGTATTTCACCACGCGCTAGGGCTGGTTTTAATATATTAGAGGCATCAATAGCGCCTTCTGCTCCTCCTGCTCCAATTATAGTATGAATTTCATCTATAAATATAATAACATTCCCCACTTCTAGTATTTCCTGCATAACCTTTTTAAGTCTTTCTTCAAATTCACCTCTATATTTAGAACCTGCCACCATGGAGGATATGTCCAAAGTTATAACTCTTTTATTCTTTAAAATTTCTGGAATGCTGCCGGAGGCTATCCTTTGAGAAAGTCCCTCTGCTATAGCTGTTTTACCTACTCCTGGCTCTCCTATAAGACATGGATTATTCTTCATTCTTCTGCATAAAATTTCTAAAAGTCTCTGTGTTTCATTATCTCTCCCTATAACAGGGTCCAATTTACCCTCTTTTGCCATTTGGGTTAAATCTTTACCAAAGCGATCTAATGTTGGAGTATCCTGTTCTTTTTTTTCTTTTGATAAACTGCCCTTTGGAGTATCTTCGGAGGACCAATTATTTAATATATCGCTTCTTAGTTTGTTAAAATCTGCTCCTAAGTTAGCTAAAATTGTATACGCAACTCCTTCTGCCTCTCTAATCAAAGCTAACAAAATATGTTCTGGACTGATATAATTATGATTTAAGTTTCTCGCTTCTAAAAGACTTAGCTCTAGAAGCCGCTTTGTTCTTGGAGTTAGAGGGATCTCATTTCTACGCATTTGAACATCTCCCTCACCCTCATACTCCAATACTAACTTTTTTACTGCTTCTGAAGAAATTTTCATATCATTTAATGATTTTTTGCATACCCCCTCTTGTTCTTTTAGAATTCCTAACAGTATATGTTCTGTACCTACATAACCATGCTTTAGCTGCTCAGCCTCTTCTTGAGCATACACTAGAATCTTTTGAGCTCTTTCTGTAAATTTATTAAACATCATATTAAAACACCTCATTTGCAACGAATTTTCTTACACCTTTAATTATGCCCACTTCTATGAAAGTTCTTGCATAGAATAATAGACTTATGTATTTATTTAATAGAAAAACATACCTAAAATATTTTTCATTAAAATATTCCAAGCATGTTTGCATAAATCATATATTTTCTCATACTTAATTCACTATAGCAATATTTTATTGTTTATATATTTTCTATCCTTGTACAACATAGAAATTCCCTTTTCATAATCAAAAAAGTTAATAATTATGCATTTATCATTAGAGCACCTAATGTTAATGCTTTCACTTTCCTTTAAAGCCACATCTATTTCTGAATTATCCTTAAAGTATGAGAAGCTTTTTATCTCATCCAATAATTTTATGATATTATCCTTATTCCTAATCATCTTATACCTCCCTTATTACTCTTATTTTCAAAAACTTTTGATATCAATCTATGTTTATCGAAATTAAAGTAATTTATTTACCATATATTTACTATTCTATAAAACTATTTTTTCACCTTGTTTAAAAAATAATTTTCGTAATAGTTTTTTTTACATTTTTATACATAATACTCTTAGTTATTTATATATACTTGCACAATAAAAAGCTTACCTTCTTAAAAATAAGAAGATAAGCTTTTTCTATAATAAAATATATATGCTATGAAATGCTACACTTATACTATATTACCTCATCTGGGATGTATCCTTTAAATTGAGCATTATACAACTTTGAATATATGCCGGAGATGGCTATTAATTCATCATGAGTACCCTTTTCTTGTATTCCGCTATCTGTAATTACTACAATTTCATCCGCATTTCTAACAGTAGAAAGCCTATGAGCTACTACAAGCGTTGTTCTTCCTTTAGATAACTTTTCTAATGACTTTTGGATTATTATCTCCGTAGCATTATCTAGTGCTGATGTAGCCTCATCTAAAATTAATATAGGAGGGTTTTTCAGGAATACTCTAGCTATAGACATTCTCTGTTTTTGACCACCAGATAATTTCACTCCTCGCTCTCCTACGTATGTACTATACCCATCACTCAGTGATAGTATGAATTCATGTATATTTGCATTTTTTGCAGCTTCTATTACCTCCTCATCACTTGCATCAGGTCTTCCATATAATATGTTTTCCTTTATAGTTCCTGTAAACAAAAATATCTCTTGTTGAACAATACCAATATTTTGTCTTAAAGATTTTAAAGTAACATCTTTTATACTATTCCCATCAATGAAGATATTTCCTTGATCTAATTCATAGAATCTCGGAATTAAATGACATAAAGTAGTTTTACCTCCTCCTGATGGTCCAACAAGCGCTAATGTCTTCCCTTCTTTTATATGCAAACTCATGTTAGACAAAATGGAGGCTTTGTCGTTATAGCTAAAAGTTACATCTATGAGTTCTATATCTCCCTTTACATCTTTAAGCACTATAGCATCCTTCTTATCAGCTATTTCAGGCTGTATGTTCATTAATTCTACAAATCTTTCAAACCCAGCCATGCCTGATTGATATTGCTCAATAAAAGAAGTAAGTCTTCTAATAGGCTGAATAAAAAACTGTATATATAATAAGTATGCAACCAAATCAGGTAAATCTATCAACTTATTGTATATGAAATATCCTCCAAATCCAATAATAATAACATTTAGCATATCCACAAAAAATTTTACACCAGCAGAGAACTCGGCCATATACTTATAAGCATATTGCCTAGATTCTTTGAATTGTTCATTTCCTTCATCAAACTTCTCCATTTCATATTCTTCATTAGTAAAGGATTTTGAAACTCTTATCCCTGATATACTATTCTCTAGGCTTGAGTTTACATTTGCAACTTCTTTTCTAACAGCTCTAAAAGCTTGTGTCATTTTTATCCTTTTGCTCATGGCGAACCATATCATTAGAGGCACCGTAGCAAATACTATTAATGTAAGCTTAACATTGATAGTGCAAAGTGCAATAAAAGATCCTATAAGCATAATTGCTGATATAAATAAATCCTCTGGTCCATGATGTGCTAGTTCCGATATTTCCATTAAGTCATTAATTATTTTAGACATAATATGTCCAGTCTTATTGTCATCAAAATATTTAAAAGGTAAGGTTTGAAGATGAGAAAATATATCTTTTCTCATTTCATACTGCATTCTAACTCCTACAACATGTCCCCAATATTCAATTATGTAATTAAAAATCAACTTAAATATATATAAAACCGCTAATACTGCTGTAAATATAAACACCTTGCGTATATTATTTTGTGGCAAAGCTTCATTCAAAATATTTCTTGTTAGCATTGGAAAAACCAGATCTAGTGATGCTACTAAAAATGCACACACCATATCTAGTGCAAATAATTTTTTATGAGGACCGTAATAAGAAATAAATTTTTTAATCATGTTGTATTCCTCCCTATATGTCTATGGTACAGATAATGCCATCAATGTTCTTCTAAAAAATGAGTAGTAATTTTAAAATTACTACTCAAGTACATTAAAATAAGGACTCATAAAAATTTATTTTTTCATGAAATCTTCAATTTCTTCTACTGTTTTTATAATTTGTTTTGAAAGATTTTCACACCCATCTTCGGTGATTAAGATATCATCCTCTATTCTAATTCCAATATTCTCTTCTTCTATATAAAGCCCTGGTTCATTAGTAAATACCATTCCTGGTTTTAACTCTAGGTCACGACTTCCTACATCATGGGTATCTAACCCTAAATAATGGCTTACACCATGAAAATAATACTTAGATAATTCACTAGCTTCCTTAATAAGTCCTAATTCAATGCATCCTTCTGTAAGTACCTTTTTAGCAGTTTCATTCAAAACTGAGAACAATACACCAGGCCCTGCAATTGCTGTTACTGCTTCTTGAGCTCTAAGTACTACATTATAAATCTGTTTTTGTCTTTCTGTAAACTTTCCATTAACAGGGAAGGTACGGCTTATATCTGCATTATAATATTTATATTGAGCACCTAAGTCGAATAACACTAATTTGCCATCTTCAAGTTCCCCATTATTATTATGATAATGAAGTATGGTTGCGTTCTTACCCGAAGCCGCAATAGTTTTGAAGGCATAGTCTGTTACACCATTACTTCTCAATGTGAAATCAAAATAAGCTTCTAGTTCATACTCTCTCATTCCCACTTTAGAATTTTTCATCAGTGCCTGTATACCTTTATCCGTTATATCTATAGCTGCTCTCATCAGCTGAATTTCTTCTTCTGATTTTATAAGTCTAAGCGCGGCTATTTCATGATATATATTTTTTATTCTTAAATAAGGATATCTTTCCACTGCAACCTTAGCAAAGCTTTGTGACGTATTCATTGGCATATGAAACTGTTGTCTTTCTAAATCTAAGCATAGATTGTCTATTTTCACCCTATCTAAAACTGAACCAAAAGTTTCTTCAAATTCTTCTACAAACTTAATACTTTCTATACCTGAAATTTCTTTTGCCTCAGCTTCCGGCATCTTTTCTCCTACCCACCTAGCCATAATAGGATCATTTTTTTCTACAAACAAGGTTTCTTCAACTTTACCATTTCTCTTTACTGTCATTAAAATCATATTTTCTCTATCAATACCTGTCAAATAATAAAAATTCCTATTTGGAGTGAAGGCATAGGCCTCATCTGCTGATTTATATGGCGCCTTACCCGCAAACATCACCGATATGGAGTTTTCTTCTAACATGTCCCATAAATTCTTTCTATTCCTCGTAAATAATTCTCTTTTCATTCCAATCCCCCTATAAGTATTTATAAGTATTTATAAGTATAAAACATTATAATCTATGTTATACCTCAGGCATCTGGAATAAAATAATTAGCAAATGCACTAATTACCTTTTTTCAGACGCCCTATTTCTATCTATAACATAACACTGGACTTAAGGAATTTCAATATTTTTTTGCAAATGATTTAGACACCATTAATACTTGCATTTTAGAATATTTTTGAAATTAAAACTACAGAAAAATGTTTTACCAATATCTATTATTATGATATATTTTTATTAAACAAGTGTAATACTGCTAATAATGTATTATCTATGTAATGAAATATGAGAATGGAGGATTTCCAAAGATTTCTGCATCTTTGGAGTAGCATTATGGAGAAAACTGTATTAGTCGTTGAAGATGAAGATAGAATGAGAAGACTTATATGTGATTATCTTAAGGTAGAAAGTTTCAAAGTCATCGAAGCAGCAAACGGGAATGACGCTCTTTTAGAGTTCAGTGCTAACAAAATAGATTTAATTATATTAGATGTAATGATGCCCGGCTTAGATGGTTTTATGGTATGCAAGTCTATTAGACAAAACTCTGATGTGCCTATAATCTTTTTAACGGCTAAAGGTGAGGAAGAGGATAAGCTTACTGGTTTTGAGCTTGGTGCAGATGAATATGTAACTAAACCCTTTAGTCCAAAGGTACTTGTAGCAAGAAGCAAAGCTCTTTTAAAGCGAATCGAAGGTACTATAGGCAAGAACGATAATATATTTAATACTCAAGGTCTAAAAGTCAATCTTTTATCACGCCAAGTGTATATTGATGATATGGAAATTAACCTGTCCCATACAGAGTATGATTTACTAACCTACTTACTTAAAAATAAGGGCATAGTATTGTCTAGGAATACTCTATTAGACAATATATGGGGATATAGCTATGATGGAGACTTACGAACTGTTGATACGCATATAAAAAGATTAAGAGAAAAACTTAAGGACAAATCAAAATTTATTTGTACCGTAAGGGGCACTGGTTATAGGTTTGAGGTTACTGAATGAATAGGAATGGAATTACACTAAAACTATTTACTATTACAGTAATATTTCTATTCCTGTTTATAAGTGCAGTAATTTCCATTCAATCCTTATTTTTTGAGAAGTTTTATGTTACTCAAAAAACAAAAGAACTAAAATCTAATGTAGAAAAATTTAAGTCTAATTATACTGATTATACTTCTAACAGTATTTTTAATGCTATGAGTGATTTTGAAGAGAAAAATAATGCCAAAATAGCCATTCTAGAAAATAGTGGCACACTAAAACTAATTCAACAACCTATGGTAAAAGAAAGACAATCCAGAAGCTCTGAAACAATGATGCTAGCAATTAACAACTGGATATCCTCTTTAGAAAACTATTTTGATGTTTTAAGTACTAAAAAAACCATAGTTTATACGCTTACTCACCCTTCATTATATACGGATAGTTTGGTTTTAGTATCCCCGGTGGTAGTTGATGGAGAAATACAGGATATTGTTTTTGTACTATCTACACTTCAACCTGTAGGAGAGGCAACCTCT
Source organism: uncultured Clostridiaceae bacterium (assembly GCA_937976175.1). GTDB lineage: Bacteria > Bacillota > Clostridia > Clostridiales > Clostridiaceae > Clostridium_AD. The sequence continues at coordinate 20,674 of CALJTN010000258.1, forward strand.
GTTACACGAAAATATTATGTTTATGTTTATATAGCTGCAGTAATTCTAATTGCTATACTTTCCTTGATTTATTCTAAAATGATTTCAAAACCACTAATTTCTTTAAACTCCACGGCTTCAAAAATATCCGAACTTGATTTCTCTGCAAAGTGCCAAGTAGCTTCTAATGATGAAATAGGCAATCTAGGTAAAACCTTGAACTTTTTATCTGAGAAACTCGGTGTAACCCTTAATGAGCTTAAAACTGCTAATGAAAAACTAAAAGATGACATTGAAAAAGAAAAGCAATTAGAAAAAATGAGAAAAGAATTTATTGCTAGTGTTTCCCATGAACTTAAAACTCCTATCAGTCTTATAGAAGGATATGCAGAAGGATTAAAAGATGGAATACCGAAGGGAGACGATATAGCTTACTATCTAAATGTAATAATCGATGAGTCCAAAAATATGAATTCATTAGTATGCGATATGCTTGATTTATCTCAACTAGAGTCTGGTAACTTTAAGTTAACCATATCAGAATTCAACATTGTTGAATTCATTAATTACATATATAAAAAGCATTCAAATAGTATTAATGATAAACACCTTAAGTTAAATATGTGTAAAACTTTAGAAAGTATAGTAGTTTGTGGTGACCGATATAGAATAGAGGAAGTTATGAATAACTTAATAAGTAACGCCATAAGACACACCCCTATTAATAAATCCATAGTTATTACACTTAGGCTACTGGAAAATACAGTATTAGTTGAAATAGAAAATGAGGGTAGCTTCATTGAAGATAATGATTTAGATAGAATCTGGGATAAGTTTTACAAGGTAGATAAGTCTGGAAATAAGCATCTTAGTGGTACAGGGCTGGGTTTATCAATAGTTAAAAATATCCTATTACTTCATAATAGTAATTTTGGAGTTTTAAACACAACTAAGGGTGTTCGTTTTTATTTTACTTTAAATATTTTAAAAAACTAATCTATAAAGGCAGACATATTATATTAAATAGGTCTGCCTTTATTATTTAAAATCATGATTTCTATTTACTCTTGCTCTATTTCCTTATGATGAGAAGCATCTGCATACATTTGAACATCTATTTTATCATCATCAATTTCAATAATAGTCAGACTGGTCTGCTTTATAACTGGTGGGTCCCATATTGCAGAAATTGGTTTGTTTTTGAAACTAGCCATTAGTGCTTTTAATGTCATAGTATGGGTTACTATTAGTATAGTTTCATCCTTATGAGCTTTGACAATTTCATTAATTCCAGAGGTCACTCTGTGTTGAAGCTGTACAAAATCTTCTCCCGAAAGAGGCTTGTACAAATGCGGCGCCTTCCAAAAATTATGAAATTGTTCTTCATCCTTATCTTTAATATTCTTTTGATCTAAACCTTCCCATTCAGAAAGATTTATCTCTCTTAAAGCATCATGTGCAATAACTTCCATACCTCTTTGCCCTTTAATAATTGTTGCTGTTTTGTAAGCCCGCCCTGCAGGGCTAGAGTAAATTGCATTAAACTCCATATCTTTTAGTCTCTCATAGAGCCAGTGTGCTTGATTAACACCTAACTCTGTAAGAGGTGAATCATTCCATCCCTGCATCCGCCCCTGAGTATTCCACTCAGTTTCTCCATGCCTGGTAATATATAAAGTTGTCATTAAACGCATCTCCTTTCACACCACTTTAAAAGTATAATATATTATTAATATAGAATCAAATTAAATTGTTACCTTTGGTGCTGTCATATTAATGAAAAAGAGATTTTTTACAGCTCTATATAAAATCAAAAACAAATTTCAAAAGCAGGCTTTTGAAATTTGTTATTTAAGCATATTGTAAAAGTTAGTGCCTATGAATTACTTTGCTCCATTATGTACATAACTCACTCAGATAAGTGATCGCTCATATAAATATGTAGTCCATCTTCTAAATCCACGGATGGTACCATTGATTTTGAAGCAATTGTTGAATCTACATATGTATTAATTTCAAGTGAGTGTGGAGTTACTTTATGAGGAAAGTCTGACCCATATGATTGCTCTATTGACCTCATATCAATTATATCTTCCTCATCTTTCCTTCTTTGCTGTGATAAAATACTGGCCATTCTCCTTGCCTCCTTGTGCAACAATAGTGAAATAGTTATTTTCTAACATTTTACATAATATCTCTACTTCTTCAGAGTTTTTCATTTTTGAAGTAATTGTAAACTTATCATTTTGCTCAATTATCCCCATATAATCATGAATGCTGCTGTAATTACTCAAGTT
>CALJTN010000259.1 GCA_937976175.1 uncultured Clostridiaceae bacterium
AGTGCCTAAGTATGAAAATCAACCTTGTAGAGTATCTCAAAGAAAAACAAGTGAAAATAAACAGAGTAATATTGTGAATGAAGTATCATATGAAATTAAACTTTTTATTTCTCCGGAGATTGATATTAATCAAGGGGATGAAGTAGAGGTTACTCAATTTTCAAAAATAACTAAATATAAAGCTGGAGAAAGTTTCATATATGCTTCACATCAAGAAATTATTCTAAGTAAAGATGGTAAAGCCTAATGAGTAGAATGTGTAGCTTTGATTATTCAGAAATTAAAAGAATGGCAGGAAGTTTTCAGAAGGCGTTGGATGAAAGAGTTATTGAAAGATGGATTAAGGAATTTCTTTTAGAAATGGCTTTTAGAGCTGAGCGAAAGATTAAAAAGAGAACTCCAGTAGGTGAATACAAAAATAAAACTGGTGGACACTTAAGACGTAATTGGCAAGTAGGTAATATAGAAAAGCATGGTAATAGTTATGTTGTAGAAATATTTAATAATGTTGAATATGTAAGTTATGTAGAGAATGGCCATAGAACTAGAAATCATAAAGGTTGGGTTGAAGGTAGATTTATGGCCACAATTTCTATGCAAGAAATTGAAAGGCAGTTGCCAGGTTTTCTAGAAAAAAAGCAAGTAGAATTATTAAATCAAATACTTAATGGTAGACTATAAGTAGGTGGATTATGGCCAGTATAAATGATTTTAAAACAGGAATTAACCAGGTATTAGATATAAAGTTTCCGGATATAAGTATATATGGTGAAGAGATTAAACAAGGTTTTGAAGAGCCTTGTTTTTTTATTAAGGTTTTAAGTTCCGCTCAGGATAAAGAGCTTAGCCGGATATATAAAAAGAACATATCTTTTGACATTCATTACTTTAGTGATAAGGCTGATTTAAACAGTGATTGTTTAGATATGGCTGATAGTCTTTATGAGGCACTTGAATATGTGTCCATAGGAAATAGTCTATATAAAACTAATAGCATGACACATGAGGTTATTGATGGTGTTTTACACTTCCTCTTACAGTTTAATTATAAAATTATTAAGCAAATTGAAGCTGTAGAAAAAATGAATAAATTGACACAGGAGGTGCATCTGAAAAATGAATAAAGAAGCTAAGTTTAGTAAAGAGCAAATAGTATCTTCAAAAAAGTTCACGGTTATTGAAAAGGATATATTAAAGGCATTGCTAGGTGAAAATCATTATACTTTAAAAGAAGCAAATAAAGTAATAGATGATTTTAATAAGAAGGAGGTAAAGTAGAATGGCTGGAGGCACATGGACTACACAAAATAAAGTTAGACCAGGAGCATATATTAATTTTAAATCTGTTGGTGACGCTTCTGTTGATTTAGCGGAGCGTGGGATTGTAACAGTCCCTTTAGTATTACCATGGGGACCGGAGAAACAAATTATAGAAATAAGTGCTTCAGATAATTTGGTTGATGTATTAGGAATTGATATTACAGATACTAGTGCGTTATTAATAAAAGAAGCATTTAAAAGAGCAAAGACACTGCTTTTATACAGGTTAAACGAAGGTGCTAAATCTACTATAAGTCTAGGTGGGTTAACTGTAATAGCTAAGTATAGTGGTATTAAAGGTAATAGTATTACTATAATCATACAAAGCAATATAGATGTTGCAGGCTCTTTTGATGTGATTACTATGGTTGGAGTAACTAAAGTAGATAATCAAACAGTTGCAACTATAGAGGAGCTAGAATCTAATGCTTATGTAGTGTTTGCTGGTATTGGGCAACTACAAGTTACTGCAGGCTTAATATTAGCAGGTGGTACAAACGGAGCTGTAACAAATGCAGAATATAGTACCTATTTCAGTAAAGTAGAATTATATGATTTCAATACTATGGGTATTCCAAGCACTGATCCAACAATTAAGTCTGTAGCTACAAGTTTTATTAAAAGACTTAGGGAACAGGAAGGTAGAAAAGTACAAGTAGTATTGGAAAAGTATCCAATAGCGGATTATGAAGGTGTTATAAGTGTTAAAAATGGTGTAATTCTAAGTGATGGAACAACCATAACTTCTGATAAAGCTGTTTCTTTTGTTGCTGGAGCCACTGCAGGTGCAAATGTAAATGAATCTAATACTTATTCTTCCTATGATGATGCTGTAGATGTAGATACTAGATATACCGGTACCGAAATAGAAACAGCACTTAAAAATGGAGAGTTACTATTTACAATTAATAATGGGAAGATTGTCATAGAGCAGGATATCAACACACTAAAAACTTTCACAAATGAAAAACAAAACTACTTTAGAAAAAATAGAGTGATTAGATCATTAGATGGTATAAATAATAATGTCAAAAGTTTATGGGATACTCGCTATGCAGGTGATGAAGATAATAATCCTGATGGAAGAAACTTATTCAAAAAAGATATAATTAAATTACTGGAAATGATGCAGGGAATTGGAGCCTTAGAAAATGTAACTGCAGATGATATCACAATAATAGCTGGAAGTGATAAAGATGCAGTAGGGGCTCAAATATATGCTCAACCAGTTGATTCTATGGAAAAATTATATATGACAGTGGGGGTGAGATAGAATATGGGTTATTTAGATTTTAAAGATACAGTAAGTGGCCAAGAGGGCAGAGCTTATATGACTATTGATGGAAGAAATGAAGAACTGTTTTATGCTAAGAAAATCGAAGGCAAGGTTGCAAAAGAAAAGAGTGAAGGCAAGACTCTTGGTAAGAGAGGCACTCAAAGCAAAGCTAAAGGGTATAAGGGAACTGGTACTCTTACAGTGTATTATGTTACATCATTATTTATAGAAATTATGATTAAATACATGAAGCAAGGTAAAGATACTTACTTTGATTTAACCGTAGTCAACGAAGATCCTACGTCTGATACTGGAAAACAAACAGTAGTATTAAAAAACTGTAATTTTGACGAAGTTTCTATAGCAGCACTTGATATAGATTCAGATGCATTAGAAGAAGATATGGCTTTTACATTTGATGATATAGATCTATTAGATAAGTTCAAAAAACCAATATTGA
>CALJTN010000260.1 GCA_937976175.1 uncultured Clostridiaceae bacterium
TAGTTTTAAATATTTAGGTGAAACCTCTTGGCACAAATTACCCTGCGCTAATAAATCTAAGTGTGTTGAAGTTGATTTTATTCCTTTAGATATACTGCTGGCAATCACATAAACTATACCAAATCCAATGAATAAGAATAAAATGGATGCTACTGCAATAGAAGTTTTTAGGCTGTCCAGTTCAGATAATATCTCATCTTTTGCTATTACTACTCCTAATGACCATTCTGTTCCCTTCACTGGAGCATATCCTATATCTTTAACTATACCATCAAATTTATATTGCTCCATTCCCGTTTTTCCCTCAGCCATCATCTTTTGAATGTCTGCTAGAGCCTTTAAACTATCATCGTTTTTTGATTCTTCAATAACGTTATACATTTTTGTCACTAGTTCTTTATTACTATGGGAGATGGTTACTCCCTGTTTATTAATCATAAATGCATTGCCTGTTTGTCCAAACTTAACTTCATTAGTTAATTCACTTAATCTATTTCCGTCTCTTGTGGAAATTAATACTCCTACAATATCGTTATTATTTTTAATAGGCACTGCATATACTATTATTATGGATCCATCTGTTTTACTAATTAATGGATCAGATACATTTTTCTCTCCTGATAATGCTTTCTTAAAGTACTCACGCTCCTTTACGTTTGCGTCTATACCATCAGTGAATTTTGCATTACCGTCTGTATCTGCAATACCCATCTTTATGTTTCCATTTCTCTTAACTTCCTCTAAAAGAATTGACATTTTACTTTCCCACGGATTTTTAAGATCTTTTATGTCTCCTCTTACTGATATAACTTCTAATACACCCAGCTGCCCTTGAACTCTTCCTTGAATATTACTCGCTGCTTGTTCTGCAATCTTAGGCAGAGTCTTTTCTAGGTTTGAAGTTAGTGCCTTCGATGAGTTTGCGAAAGAAATTACTCCTAGGCCTATGCATATAACCACCATCAACAACCCTAAAAATACTATTAATTTGGTTTTTATACTTTTCATGATTTCCTCCTCGATTATTTGAATTTTAATCTAAATTTTAATTATATAATAACCCACTCTAATATTTTAACATGTTGTATAATGTTAGTAAATGATTTATGCTATATTGCAACATATTTTCGTGTCTTTCTGCACTGTTTTTGCAAAACCACTAAAATACCCCCCTCGTACAGCTTATCTTATCTCCTGCTTTTCCATTCTGCTTCCTTTAATAACTCTAGTAAATCTCCGCCATACCATTTTTAATATGAAAACGCAAAGCCTTATGTATAAAACTATTGTAAATGCTAATGACCCCTACACGGATATTATCTCTTGTAGGAGTCATTAGCATTATCAGGTTACAATTAAAACCTTAATGATTTTATTCCAATTTTTTTGTATTTTCACCATTACTGCAGGATTTTGTTTAAGCTTTATTACTATTTTTACTCCATCATAGTAAATTCAGAATTTAATTGAATAAGTGGTATGCGCCAATTTGATGATTTATAAATTTTATAGTCTGTAGTTATAGCTATACATGAAACACCAGGTATGCTGTCGATAAGCTTTAGACCTTTATCAATGCCAGATACAAAGACAGTCTTAGTGAGGATATCTGCAAGCATATTAGCGTCAGTAGTATTGTGTTCTATAACCATGGTGACACTCATTACACCGTTTTCTGTTGGATAGCCTGTGGCTGGATTTATAATATGATGATATCTCTTGTCATTTTTTTCAAAAAACCTCTCATAGTCTCCAGATGTAGATAGCGCTTGTTGTGATAATTGAATTATTGCTAGATTGTCCTGATTTCGCTCCATTCTAGGATGTTGAATTCCGATTGTCCAATCCGCACCATTTGGTTTCTTACCAAGCGTATATATAGAGCTTCCGCCAAGACTTATGAGTGCGCTTTTAACACCATATTTGTTAAAAATCGCTATAACCTCATCAGCAGCAAAACCCTTAGCTATTCCACCCAAATCTATGGACATACCTTCTTTCAGTAGTTTTACACTACTATCTGCCTCATTTACACTGATATTATTGTACCCTACCAAGGGCAACTTCCACTTTATTTCTGCATCTTCAGGAATTCTTTCATTGTCAGTACCTATCCCCCAAAGTTTCATAATAGGCCCTATAGTTATGTCAAATGCTCCATCACTCAACTTAGAATATTCAATTGCTGCCTTAATCATTTTAATAACTTCTGGATGCACCTTTACATACTCTTTTCCTGCTGCTTGATTGATTTTGCTTATGTCACTAGTTTCTATAGTAGTACTAGATATTTGTTCAATTTCATCTATTCTTTTAAATGCTTCGTCTACAGCCTTACTAGCCTTACTACCATATGCCTTTAACGAGATAACAGTGTTCATCTTTACCGATGTTTCATTAATTTCTTGGTCTTTTTTTGAACATCCAGCAAATATAGACATTAACACTATACATGCCATCACTATAGATATTTTCCTCATCACTTGCAATCCTCCTAAAGTATTTTTATATTTTTTTAAATTTAGTAATCAACTCAATTATTATAGCTTATTTTTCAAGAATTTCATAGAATGTTTGGACATTATTCTAACGGTAATTATTGATAAATTTATTTATTTTAAACAACATTTTGAAAACTTGATGCGACTTTAACGCAACTTTTAAAACTTGCCACTTGCCATGTGGGTGGCACTTCACTAAATTCTCAGTAAAATTACGATAAAAAAAGCATGTAAGTTATTGTTTTACATGCCTTTAGTTTAACACTTCTATATTTGCTATATTTTTATTATATAGTATTGCATCATTATTATACAGTTATTAAATCTATTATGTCTTTTCTTATTTTTGTAAGTTCTATGGATGTTAAATCCCTTTCTCCAATTTCTATGTCTATTTTTATCTCTTTAATTACAGAGGTTGGCCTTTTTTTAAGTACAAAAATTCTATTTGCAATTGTAAGTGCCTCATCAATTTCATGAGTTATAAATAATACTGATTTCTTATTTTTCTTATATAGCTTAATTAGAGTTTCCAGCATATCTATTCTTAAGTTATAATCTAGAGATTTAAACGGCTCATCCATTAACAACAAATCACATTCATAATTAAATCCTCTTGCAATTGCACATCTTTGTCTCATACCACCACTTAATTCATGTGGATAATAATTTTCAAATCCTTCTAGGTTTACATCTTTAATTAATCTTAAAACATCTTCTCTTTTAGAATTATCCTTCACTATGTTTATATTTTCAAAAAGTGTCATCCATGGCAGTAATCTATCTTCTTGAAATACATATCCAATGTTTTCAGTATTGTTTTCTATATTCCCCTTATAATCCTCTATTATTCCTGAAATTATGTTTAAAAGTGTTGATTTACCACAGCCTGATGGACCTATAATAGCTACCATTTCCCCTTCATTAACATCCATGCATAGCTCGTCTAGTACTTTAAGATTTCCAAAATCTTTATTCAAATT
>CALJTN010000261.1 GCA_937976175.1 uncultured Clostridiaceae bacterium
TTCTCTTTCAAGTTGAGCAAATACAGAAGATATATAAGTCATAGCTCTTCCCATAGGGCTTGTAGTATCAAATCGTTCTTTTATGCTTATGAATGCAACATTATTTTTTTCAAGCATTTCAAGAGTAGAAGAGAAATCTGCAACATTTCTAGAAATACGATCCAGACGATAACACATAAGGACATCAAATTTTTTACTGCGAATATCACGCATTAGTCTTTTAAACTCCGGTCTGTCCATAGTGCTGCCACTAAACCCTTCATCTTCATAAATGCATAGGTTTACATCGTTAAAATGCGCCTTAGCGTATTCAGAGCATAGTTGTATTTGATTTTCTATAGATTCGCCTTTACCAGTGAACTTACTCTTTCTTGAGTAGAGAGCTATATTCATTGAGCCACCTCATATAAAACTTATGCTCTATATTATTACATAACGTGTGGATATAGAATAATAAGCATAAAATTATACATTTATGACTTTAAAATTAGAGCCGCAGGAAGGTTTTAGGATTTTCCAGTTGCTCACTTTCGTATTTATAAAAATCTTAGTCCCTTCTTCAAATGAACGGGCGAAACTCGCGAATTATAAAATTTGTATACAAATTTTATAATTGCTGCTCAGACAATCGCCCTAAATACCATTTGAATAAGCGACTAAGATTTTCTTTACTAAATACTACAGAGGCAACTTCCAAACCCTAAAACCTTCCTGCTAGACTTCGACAGACTGCATTTAATTGAAAAGAATCAATCGCTTTCTATATAGCACTTCACAAAATAGGATCTTTAGAAAATAGGTTGATAGACATAAGACAAAGTTTGACTTTCATAGACTATCACAAAGGGGAGATTTATCTATGAAAAAGAAACCTATAAAGATGATATGGAGGCTTGGAAAGGTAGAAGTAACTGATTTAGGGGACTTATATAAACAAGATATGACCCCGCAGCTGCAAGCTGACTTAGAGGCTATAAGCGATAGAATGGCGGAGATAAGGGTTGGCTTAGCTCAAGATTATCTCAACAGGCAACCCGGACTTACATATGAGCAAAAGATAACACTCATGTACCAGTGGAGAGATGGTTATATGAATAACTAGAATAAATAAAGTATTTATTAGCTGATTGCAAAACTTAAGAAAGTTAGATTATTGAATAGGTCCGCAAGATGATTTCAGTATTCTCCAGTTGCTGAGTTCCGTGTATCTAAAAATCTAAGCACTTTTTTAAAATGAACGGTCGAAACTCGCTTACGCTCAAACAATCTCCCTAAAAACCATTTTAAAAAACTGCTAAGATTTTCTTAACGATACACTCCATAGGCAACTTCCGAATACTGAAATCACTTGCTAGGTAGTAATAAACGTTATCTTTACCTCTATCTGTTTGCCACCAGATGCAGCACAAAGAATGAGTATGTTTTTACAGCTGATTTTTGTAAATATGCAAGAGACAGAATGCGGATTTGGATTCACAAAAAGCAGCAAGAAATGATTAGAGACGCAAAGTACGGATACAAAAAACATTTACGGAGGGTGAGATAAGCGAACTATATGCGAAATATATTGAGGGTTCAAGGGTAGTTTTAGAATAATGTGTTGACTTTTTCTAAGTATTTTAAATAAAAAAAGACCACTGAGGTCTAATGTAAATTATCAGCTTAGGTCAATGGAAGAGTACCAGCAGCATAACTAATCAAAAGAGATGAATTGCAATTTAATACAACACTCACTAAATCATATATCATACTACCACATCCTTCCGAGATACTCACACCTACAAAATTAAATACAATCGCTACTAATACTAGTAGTAAAGGTCGTACTAATTTAGCTGCTGGTGTTCCATTGCACCCCATTACTGGCCTAAACTGACAATTTGTTAGATTATAAATAATTTTATTAATAAGTACAAGCATAATCTATTGAAAATGAATATTTATGATAGGTATTAGATATTTATCTTTTCTTATTTTTTTGTATAAGTGTTCCTACAAGAACGCCAAGAGAAAAAACAATGACAAGGATTATTGCTAATACGATAAGTGCGATTAGAGCTTTCATGATCGAACCTCCTCTTACTTTTTCATATTAGTATAAATTAAAAGACATAAAGACGCAAATCCGAATTTGCAAAAGAGGGTTTATTGTAGGATCAGACCTCTTAATAGATTGCTATAAAGATATAATTTGTCCTTATTGTGGAAGTTAACGAACTAAAGCAGTTGCAGAAATGAGAGAGAACATGTTAGCTGATTTAGGCTACATGGGCATTTGTTATTACAAGTAATAAAATTCTATTTTGGAAAGGTAAACGAAAGATGATTTATTTTCTTCCTGCTTTTTGCAGTAAGTGTGTAACAAGTTTTCCAATTCCGAACTGTTCACCTAGATGGTTTGCTGCAATCATGAAAACTTTTGTACTTACTAAAGTTATAAGAAGACATAATATCACCTTTAAAATATAATTAACGTAAATCATAAATCCTCCTTTTTGACATCCATATAATGGAGTAACGACGCATCTTTAATTGTAAGGAAATTTTAATAATTATCAAGGTTTTGTATGAAATTCTAACGGGTAAAGAAGACTGAGTGAAGATTGATTTTGATAGAAAAAAGAGTCTACTAATAACGTCGGCCAGTTAAAAATATATATACTGAAAAAACTATGAAAAATAATGCTGCAAACAAATTAAATATAAGATTGCCAGTTTGTTTTAGTTTATAAGCGTTATAAGCGAATAATAGTTGCTGAATACCTATGCCAATATAGATAAGTGCAAAAGGTACTAGGCTTAGCATATAGGGGACAATGGTAATAACAATAAATAATCCAGTATAACTAAAAACTAGTATTTTATATTTTTTACTATAATATTTCAAGCTAATCTCCCCCTTTTTTTGATAATTCTAACATATTTAAATTAGGAGAGCAAACTTATTGTTAAAAGTCAGATTTTAAAAAGGTGATTATAGTATTTAGTAACGAAAGCGACAGGATAGTAAAATTTAAAGAGTGATACCGTGGGTAAATTAGAAATTGCAGATAAG